>NZ_QIMI01000028.1:0-16543 GCF_007050195.1 Sulfolobus sp. B1
GTTTTAAAAGCTCTCTTAGTTTGGATAATTATTAAAAACTCTATTCTTAAAGTTTTATCATTGTCGATGTTATTAGGGATATAGTCTAAATTTTACGTGAATTCCCATGAGAAATTATTTAAAACTTGATAAAAGAGGGCAAGCCTTTTTAACGCGTGGAGGAACTGAGTATCCATCACATTTATCTCAATGGCTCTCTTTCTGAATGGCATGTTTTTGAAAACGTAAAGAATATGTGAAAGGTTTATATTTCTAATTACTATAAATAGTAAATGTATGACAGAAGATTTTAATCGTGATATTGAGAGAGCGGAAGAATATGAACATACTCAGAGCAGGATTTCAGCTTTAGGTAAAAACAAGTTTGAATTAAGTACCGGGCTAATTATAGCTGCGAGATATGCTGATAAGTTAAGAAGAGTTGCTTTAGTAGCATTCAGTAGAGTAGCTCCGAAAGATGTTATTGTTAGGGATGTAAGTGAGTTAAATAAACAATTATATCATAAAATCGTTGAAGAAATGAGGCTAGGTAAGCTCGACGTTATTAGAATACTGGTTGATGCTGAATACGACGAACAAGCTAATAAACTCACTTTTACTAACGTAAGGATTACAAGATATATTCCAGAGGAGGAGTGTGAAAAAAGGTATAAAGGAATAGTTCAAGAGAACGAGATGCTAAAAAAGGAGATTGACGAATTAAGGCAAAAACTTCAAGATATTATTAATATTCTAAAGTAGTCATCCTTTTATTATACCTATTACGAAGCCAATTATGAATACTAGTGAATCGTAGGGAATTATTCCTTTCAATGCGTTTGCCTTTGATAAGATAGATGGCAATTGGCTACTTACGCTATGTAGGAATGTAACAATTTGGTTTGGTGTTATGTATCCAACAGCTAAGAGGATAAGTACTATTGCTAGTAGTATAAGACCTACTGCTATAACTTTTCTTACTAGAAGACCTATTAGTAGTCCTAATAGAAATGCTACAACTAGAGATACAATCCCACTTGTAGTGATAACTGGTAGCACAGAACAATATAGGAAATCAGATTTATAAGCTTATACGAATTCATCTTTTACCATGAAAGTCGTGAAATATCATTTGAAGGCAAAAGTTGAGAGAACTGGTAAAGATACTATAACAATAGAAAGGAACTTCAGAGAATTAATTAATGCGAGGAAATTTATTGATGAATTAGTTAAAGAAGCTGACGTTAAATGTACACCTTTAAATAGGTCAGAGAATTTGATCACGAAGCAATGTGAGGGAAATGGCGTCAAATATTTCTTTGAAATAGGTGTAGAGAGGATTAAGAAGCCAAAGAAAGAAACTAAAAAAGAGGAGAAAAAGCAGACTGAAGAGAAGTCAGAAGAGAAAACGGAAAATCAGAATACTCAACAGTAAACGTCATAAAAGGTACATATTTAATTTAAAGAAGTTCAATAAAGGCGTTATTTTTAGAAAAATTTTAAATTACTATTTCTAATGCTGCAGTCTTCTGCAAGGTTTGTTTCATCGCACCGGCTAATTTTTCTAGATCTGATTCTAGTTTTCTGTATAATCTTTCCTTTTCTACCCAATAGATGTAGTTTGGTCTGCCTTTCTTTTCCTCTTTATCACTAATAGCTTTCTCTCTCTCAATTAATCCCTTGTCTAATAAATTATTTAGTGCTTTGCTTATCGAAGCTTTTGTTACATTTAATTTCTCAGCCAGCTCATCAGTTGTCATTTTGCCATTAGCTAATAACACGTGTAGAACTTCTATGTCGCTCTTGGAGAGTCCATACATGAAAGCTATAAAGTCGTCTACCTCTACTTCTCTCCCATCAGGGAACCTGACTTTTTCCGCCATTTTTGTTTCCACCATCTATAGATTTAACTTAGTTGCTTAAAAAAGCCATATATATTCACATATACATTTACACACAAATATGTACAAATGTTATTCATATATTAATTTATAATTAGTAAAAATTCAATTCATCTTACCTCTTCCTCACTATGTATAGTTATCTATTTTTGTTTAAATGTTATATCTAAGATTATGAAAGGTAAGACAATCATACTCTTATCATCTACATCTTTCTTTTTATCATACTTTTCTAGAGTCTCTTGGTCAATAATTGCACCGCTCTCTCCGTTCAAATCCTCACTAATTTCGAATAGCATAATTTTTGCCCTATTCTTCACGGGATATATTCTAGCTCAATTACCGGCTGGAATACTGTCAGACTATTTATCAGCTAAGTCGCTGATAGTCCTCTCCTTAGTTGGAATTACAATAACATCTGTAGTCTCAGCTTATTATGTCTCTCTTATGATTGAATATATAACAAGTTTCTTCATGGGTTTTTCCTCAGGATGGATTTATCCAATAACGATCAAAATTTTGAGCAATACCTTTTCCGGTAAAGATTTGCCTCTTGCTATGAGCATATATAGTCTGGCATGGCCTACATCGATTGTAGCATCTGGCATTATAATCACTTTCTTAGCTTTAAGATTTAGTTGGGGAACCCCTTTTTACTTTATAGCTATATTATCGATTACTCTGGCTATCCTATCAGCATTCTTTTTGCCTTCTATAAAAGTCCACTCGCAAAGAATAGAGATTAAAACGCTAATATCTAATAAGAGTATAATTTTTATCGCAATAGGTGGATTTTTATTCTTCCTCTCATATTGGATTCTTGTATTATATCTTTACAAGTATTTGTTAGATGTTATAAGAAACGCTTATCTGTCAGGATTAGTATACTCATTTACGGCATTAGCAGGAATTTTATCTACTATTTTATCTGGATACTTAATAAATAAAATAGGTCTTAAGAAGACAGTAGTATTTTCTATCATATTTTATAGCTTCTCTATAGTAATGATTTCTATAACGTTTAACATAATTTACCTTGGATTGATTGCCATATGTATAGGATTCTTCAGGTTCATGATAACACCAGCTAACTCTACTATATTAGCTTTGGAAGGGGGTAAGGAGAAGTCAGGTAGTGTAACCGGTATATCAAACTTATTTTGGCAATCAAGCGGAATATTGGCTTCTTTAGTGTCTCCATTATTTATTGAAATATTCTCTTATACATATCTGTGGATTTTTGTTGGTTTGATATCATTAATCTCCCTAGTGTTTTACTCATCATTAAAAAATAATTGGTCTAGGGATTAAAAGTGTCATTATCCAAGCTCATCCTCTCTACTTCTGCATATGCTAACGTATCTAAAATTCTTCTCATGTAAGATTTCACAAAATAGTAGACTTTATATCGTCTAAACAATTCCTCCTCTCTCTTTATCACCTCTTGTAAATACTCCTCAGGCTTATAATGAAGTATTGTAAATACTTGCCCATCTACTTCTATCTCCTTAGGCAATTCAACATCTGACACTAGTAATAGGCAGTTTTCCCTTATGCCTGCGAGATATATGTGAAATCTATCAAATTTATCTAATGCTTTAAGTAACTTATCTTTATCATCTGGCAATTCTCTTAGCCTCTTCTTCGAACTGTTTGTATGCTTCATTTATTGTTTTGAACTTGTTTTTAACCGTAGATACATCATCTACCTTTACTTTAACTATCCAATTATCATAAGGGCTTTGGTTAAGTAATGAGGGATCCTTTATTACCTTATCATTAACGTCAAGTACTTCTCCTTCTATTGGCAATCTAATTTTCCCTACCCATTTAGCGCTTTCCAAGGAAAATATTATAGTTCTGCTACTAATCTTTTCGCCTTTATTCTTCACAGTTACTTGAAATATCTTTCCCGCCATATATTGACCTAGATCCGTTATACCTATACTTATAACATTATCGTTCTCGATCCTAATCCAGACGTGCTTCTCTGTATCGTATAATAGATCATCTGGGAAATTGAAACCTAGAACCTTCATAATTATTTTTAAATATATTTAAGCTTATAAACTTTATTTAATCAAACTTTATTAATGGTAAATCTAGCTATTTGGTTGGACGGTGTTATTTTAGACATAGATTTAACAGATCATCTATACAATCAGTATAAAGGTATGAGCTTATCGACCTTGCCAGTTTCTTATAGCGTAAATAAGGATTGGTCAGAGGTTAATAAGTATTTGTCAATTTATGATATGGCTATTCTTTCCCCCTATGATAAGTTTACTACAGAAGATGTTATATCTCGTATCCGTTTAGAACCTAAGTATGTGATTTATAATCAAGGAAAAACTAAGCCATCCCCTGAACCATATAAATTATTATTTAGTCTAACGAAATGGGATCCCTTAGATGTTGTTACTATCTGCTCTTCTCCATTAGATCTGTTATCGGCTAGATTTTATGATTCTAGAATTAAAATAGTATGCGTGAAGAGAAATAGGGATTGTTCGAAATATTCACCTTTTATTTATTCTGAAGATTTATTGAAGGCTTATTTTTCGCTTAAAAGGTTAAAGATCTTGCAGTAATAATTGTTTAATAAATTTAGAAATGACACAATTAAGTTTTTATTTTCGTAAACATATGTTTTGTTATGTCAATTGAGAATGAAGCTAAGAAAATTGCTAGCACCTATGCTAGATGGTTAAGAAATCCTCAAGATGCTCTATTTGGAAAGGAAGGTAAAGGTGTGGTATTAAAGATGTATGAGAGGCTAAAACAAGCTAAAAGTAAAGAAGAAATTAGGAAAATTTTAGATTTAAACCAATATGAGATGGAGAAGTCTACTTACAATGATATGAGTAGATTTATAAGTGATCTAATTAATAAAATCCAGCAGTTAGATGACGAGAACAGTATTAAGTTTGTTATAGAAGTCTTTAGATATTTTCAAATAGCTTTAGCTACTAAAATAGATGATATAAATAAAGGTGTATGGGGTTAGTTTTGCAAAAATCACGTTAACTTTTTTTGCTAAAATAAGGAAAGATTTATATATACGTTTTTACTGATATATTCATATGCAAGTAGAGAATATAAGAGTAAGACTTCCATCTGGGAAGGAAGTAGGATTAGTAGATGCATTAAGTTTTTGCTATGATATCTCAGATACAGACTTCCAAGTTCTAAAGACTTTACTAAACAGTGGTGCAAAGACTGAAGATCAGCTAGCAGAAATGCTCCATTTAAGCAAAGCATCCATAAACAGATCAGTAAATAAACTTGTGTCACTGGGCTTCGTGGAGAGAGTGAAGGATTCTTCATCTAAGGGTGGAAGACCTAGGTATATTTATAAGCCGATGGATCCCGATAAGATATCTGAAAAAATCTCTAGTGACTTCAAATACTGTGCTGATATATTCTCGTCCGTAATACCGCAGGAATTAAAGAAATAAGATGTTTTTAATTATTTTTCACTTTTACAATTATATACAAATCTATCTGGCTCTTTCATGAAGGCTAGCATACATATTTCCGTATCAAAATAATACGTGATCTTATTATACTCTTGTTTATATGGTGTGCACTCAGCCTCAAATAATCTATTACAAACTGGGCAGATAACTTTCATTGTAGTTAAGAAATAAATTTTTATATTTATAACGTTTAACTCTACTTATCATGGTCGAAGAACTAGACCTAACTTCATTAGAATGTCCCGAACCCTTTATGAAGGTAGTTGCAAAGTTAATGAAAATGGATAGTGGAGAGCTAAAAATAAGATATAAGGATCCAAAATGCAGGGAAATGATTCTAGAGGCGATGAAGTTGATGAATTGCCAAGTACTAGAAGATAAGCAAGCTAATGGTATATTTTCGATGCAGATTAAAAAGGAAAAATCGTCAATGGATAAGCCCAATAAAAAAGTGGAACTAACCGGAAGCTGTTGATAAGATTCTTGTGGCACAGTTTTTAAGATCTTGTTTTATTTTGTTCCTTACGTCTTGTATGACGCTATAAACATATTTTGGTCTTCCTATTCTTTTAGTATCATCAGCAATCTTGGTTCTAACAACTAATCCTAACTCAATCAACTTCTTTAGACTATTCTCGATTGTAGTTTTACTCAACTTCATTAATGAAGCAAATTCTTCAGCGGATATTGGTTTATTTATCTCAATTAGTTTAAATAAGCAATCTACGTCAGTATCTGATATCTTATAGCAACACCTTACTATTTCTTTACTGTCTGGAGATCCTATTATAATTTCTTTTTCCTCTTCTTGTGTATCTATGCTCATCAAATTATATTTTTATTTTCTACTATTAAAACTTTAACTATTATTTAACGATGATTCTGGAGGAGGATTATTTATACTCTCTGTATTTTTTTCATATATTCCTTGTACATACATCTATCTTGAATGACTATTAACCCCATTTTTCTAGCCTTTTCAGCACTCTCATCATGTCTTATCCCTTCCTGCATCCAGATAACTTTTACATCTCCTACTCTCTTCACCCTTTCTAAAATTTGATCAACAATTTTTGGTATTTCACTAGAAGGTCTAAAGATTTCTACTACCTCGACCTTATCTGGTACGTCAAGGATCGATGGATAAGATTTCTTACCTAAGATCTCATTAGTTGAAGGATTTACTGGTATTACATTATAACCATGTTCCATTAAAAATTTTGGAACTTGAAAAGCTGGTTTAGATGGATCTTTTGAGAACCCTATGGTTGCTATATTTTTATATTTAAGGAGAATTTCCTTAATTAACTCCTCTTCATTAACATTTGATGACATATTTTATTATACTATCTCGTGGCTTTAAATCTATTTTTTAACGCCTAAACACATTTGAATGTTTTTTAAAGATAAGTTTTTATATTAAGTTAATTAAAACTAACCTAAATGAAAGAATTTAGGTTTCTAATTGAGAGAAATAGCCAAGCTTATATATTAGCTGGAGAAGAAGCTCTATTAACTTCACTCTCTATTCATGAAAAACCCATTTTAAGATTTGTTATATTTGATCCCCCTGCGGTGCTAATAGGCTATCATCAAGCGGTAGAGCAGGAGGTGAATTTGGAAGAAGTAAAGAAGAGGGGATGGGAAGTAGGGAGAAGACCCACTGGTGGGGGAGCTATAGTAATGGGACCATGGCAATTAGGCTGGGAAATCTATGCTGAAAAGTCAATTTTAGGAGAAACCCCAGATGTTGCCATGAGAAGATGTGCAGACGGTGTAATAAGGACTTTAGATAAGCTTAAAATTAAGGCAAATTTCAGACCTAAAAATGACGTAGAAATAAATGGTAAAAAGGTATCCGGAATAGGTGCTTTTTCAGAAGGGAAATACATTGCAGTAACTGGGACTATTCTATTAGATTTTGATGTTGACGCAATGGTATCAGTCTTGAGATTAACATCAGAGAAATTAAAGGATAAATTAGCCAAAGACTTTAAGGATAGAATTACATGGATAAATAGAGAATTAAATTCAAAAATCGATATGCAAGATCTAATTGCATATGCTAGAGAAGGCTTTTCCGAAGCCTTAGGTATAGAGTTAAGAGACTCTATCTATACGGAAGATGAAAAAGAGTTAATTGAGAAATTGGCAACAAAGTACTCTTCCCCAGAGTGGATATATAACTTAAGAAAACCTTTAGTAGGAGACGATATTAAATATGTAGAAAAGAAACTGCCAGGCGGATTAGTAAGAATTCAAGTCAAACTGGCTGGTGAAAAGCTAATAGAATCAGTATTAATTACAGGTGATTTCTTCATAGAGCCTAAAACTGCAATAAACGATTTAGAGGCTAGGCTTAAGTGGTCGAGGGTTGAAGATATAGAAGGAGAGGTAAATGAATGGTTCAAAAATGTTAATCTATTAGGAATTACTGCGAGAGACTTAATTGACTTGATTAAAGGTGCTTTGCAATGAGGCCACTTTTTCTATATGCTCCAAATCTGAAAAGATATGAGTCTGAGTATTTATCGTCTAGCAATGGTTGGAAAGCAATTTCCGTAACCGGAACTTATTGTGCTTTTAATTGTAAGCATTGCGGGAGAAGGGTATTAGAATCCATGATAGATGGTTCTAATTTATATAAGATAGAAGAGGAGTTATCGAAAGCAATAGCAAGAGGTGACAAGGGAATAATACTGTCGGGTGGTTCTACTTCGAGAGGAGATGTTCCCATATGGAAATATTCGAAATTATTAAGCAAATATTCAGATAGATTAACTATTATTGCTCATACTGGCGTTATAAAGAATGAAGAAATAGCACAAAAATTTAAAGAAAGTGGTGTGAAAATCGCACTACTTGATATGGTAGGCGATAATGAAACCATTAATAGTGTCTTAGGACAACCTTTTACAGTTGACGATTATTTAAACTCTTTCAGATATCTTAAAAAGGTTGGAATCAGAGTAGCCCCGCACGTAATAATAGGGTTAAGCAAGAAAGGTATAGAAGGTGATCTTGAAGCAATAAGGCTTCTTAAAGAGGTTAACCCAGATGCCTTAATAATTGTAGGACTAATGCCGTTAGTGGGCACGAAGATGGTAAACTCTAGACAGCCATCTCCAGATGACATGATAAGAGGACTTAAAGTAGCTAGAGACTTGTTCAATGATATTCCGATTAACTTAGGTTGTGCAAGGCCTAGAGGAAAACATTACTTAGATGTAGAAAAATTTGCTGTTGATTATGATATTGATGGGATAGCTTTTCCAGAAGATGAAACTTTCGAATACGCAAGAAACAAGAGAAAGGTTTTTTTGAGTCATGCGTGTTGTGGTAATGTAATTTTAGACTTAATGGAGGTGATCAACTCATGAGTCTTCGTCTGGTCTCAAGTCCAGATTGGGTAAGATTAAGTTTTGGAGCAGATATGGTATTAGGCTTTTCACCCGGTGTCTTCTTAAAGGGAGCACTAAACACTACTATAAACTTACTACAATATTATCCTGATGGTTGCAAGGCTAATTGCTTATATTGTGGCCAAGCCAGAGAAGTAGCTAACGGACCGGAATGTAAAACATTAATTAGAGTGGAATGGCCGTTAAGGCCATTAAATCAAGTTATACAAAGAATAAAGGAAAGACAAGGAAATCCAGATTACGGTTTACAAAGGATATGTGTAGGACAATTAGCTCATCCTAGAGCTTCTCCTGATGCTATTGAAATAACTAAGAGAATAAGAGAAGCTGGAATAGAATTACAAATATCAGAATTAGTAACGGCAACCTACACTTTTAAACATCACATGATAGAAATGAGGAAGTATGGAGCTGATATGATAGACGTTGCAATTGACGCTGCTAGTAAAAGAGTATTTGATGAGTTAAGAGGGAAGAAGGCTAGGAGTATGCATTCTTGGGAACGTTATTTAAAAGCTATTGATGAAGCTGTAGAAGTGTTCGGCAAGAAAAACGCTGGGATCCATTTAATAATAGGCTTAGGAGAGACAGAAAGGGAAGCGGTGGAATTGATGTGGTACGCTCATGAAAGAGGGGCTAAAATATCGCTATTTGCATTTTATCCAGAGTCTGGAACACCAATGGAAAAGAAGAGACCAGTACCAGTTAGTGTGTACAGAAGAATGCAAATAGCGAGGTGGCTAATAGAAAATGATTTAGTAACTATCGATTCATTTAAATTCAACGAAAAAGGAGAAGTAATAGACATTGATTTACCTAAAGACTTAACCCTTGACGAAATAGCTCCAGCCTTCATGACTAGTGGTTGCCCAGGATGTAATAGACCATATTCGAATGAGAGACCTGGTAAGGTTCTGAAGAACATACCATGGTACCCTAATAGACAACAAGTTATAAGTTCAATCAAAGCATCTAAATTAGATACTTTAGTTAAGATATTAATTAAATAAAAAGGATTTTTGTTAGATTTTTTATGGGGAAGTATTTAATGTTTATATGCAATAAATCCCTTATTAGTTACTTCACGAGTGGATTTCCCTCTCATGTTAGGGTAAAGGCAATAGATATATCATCACCAGATTTCAAAACCTTTTACTCACCGATTAGTGGAGAGATTGTTGATATAATCAAGTTTGAAATAGGTAGACCTAATAAGTTTTCTAAGATAAACTATGACTATCTCACGTTGATTCATGATGACAAAGGTAGAAAGATAAAAATATTGCACGTTTTACCATATTTCCAAAAAGGTGATTACGTTAAAGAGGGAGATAAGTTTGGGGAATTCCTAGAGACTCCTTATACCGGTGGAGATTTTCCTCATGCTCACGTTGAGGGTTTAACGATCCGATTTCCTAAGATTAAGAGATACAGAGAATCAAAAGTAGGCATTGTAAAATACAAGACAAAGGATTTCTTCGATATAATAATAAAGGACTTCTCTGAAGCAGGTAATCTAAGGGGATTAGGTTGTTGTAATGGTCTTTTGAACGCCAGTATACCTTACGCTTGTTACGGAGGTATAATAGGAGGCTATAAGGAACCGGTAAATCTATACGGCATATCATTAGGAAGGATAGTCATGAAGAGGAAAACCTATGCCCTCTTCGAGGGCAGAAATGGTATTTTGCGAAACTGGGAAAAGGAGGCTTCATTCAAGGTGTTAGCAAATAAACCTATTTGCGGATTCGCCTTTATGGAAATAGTTCTCTCATATGGCGGATGCCCTATGATCAGATTCTTTTTTAATAACAATGAGATAAAGGAAGGTGAAGAAATTGAGCTATCAACCCTTATTAGGAATCATTTGGGATCAAAGATTTACTGAAATATCGTTTTCTCATCCGATGATAAGGGATTTATCGAAAGCGAGGATTAGAGAATTCATAAAGATAGCTAAGGAAAAGCTCTCATTCATCCAAATTAAGCCAGAAAAGGCTAAGATAGAAGATTTACTTACTGTTCATACTAAGGAGTATGTGGATAAACTTCAAGAGGCTAGCAAGATCCCTTATTTGGGATTCTTAGATGATGGGGATACTGTACATTATCCGGGGATCTTTGATGATATATTACTAGTTCTGGGCTCTTCCCTCACAGCGATAAAGTATTCTTCATACCTGGATCGCATCTATATTCCCTTAGGAGGCTTTCATCACGCGTTACCAAATAAGGCAATGGGCTTTTGCCCTATAAATGACGTAGCTATTACAGCATTGAAGCTTTATGAAAAAGGAGAGAGAGTAGCTATTGTTGATGTTGATGCCCATCATGGAAATGGATTGCAACAAATTTTATATGATAAGCCCATTCTCAAGATAAACATTTTTGCATACGATGGTCATTTCTTCCCCGGAACCGGCAAGATGGATGAAATAGGTGAGCGAGAAGGAAGGTATTATAACATTAATATACCTTTACCTCTGGGTTCTGGGGACGATGTTTTTGAAGCATCTCTAGAAATACTAGATTTATTAGAAAGCTTTGATCCAACATATATAATTGCGGTGGTTGGAGTTGATGGTCATAGGGATGATCAGTTAAAGTCGCTTAATCTTACTACTAATTCATATAATCTTTTAGGATTAAAGTTGAGGAGGTTCAAGAAAAAGATTATTGCATATGGCGGAGGAGGATATGGTCAGATGTCTGCATTAAGTATGGTTAATTTTTTAGAAGGCTTAATGGGCAAAATTGTCTCCTATGAAGAGCCAACATCGAGCAAAAAAGAGATTTTATTTGACATTAAAAATAAGATCTCAAGATTTAAAGGTCTTTCCTACTTGTTTAGCTAGCTCTAGCATTAATCCTATTGCGTATCCAGTATCTTTATCACTTCCAGCTCTAAGTAAGCTTAGAGTTCCCACTGGTCTAACATTTGGTATCTGATTAATCCATTCCTTAAAGGCTTGCGAGAACTTTTCAGTTACTAGTATCATACCATTAATGAACTGTGGATCAGCAAATATATCTAGTAATTTAATTAATCTATCCATCATTCCAGTTTTCTGTAACTCAGCGAATTTACTCATCAATGTTATTAATGAATCTATGTCTAGTTGGGATAGCGTCTTCACAGTTTTCTCATCTGTTAACTTCTTAAGTATTGGTATACTTGCCTCAACAGCACTTAGCGTCGTAGCTATATCAAACTGTTGAATGATTTTAATTGCTTTATCACTAGTTAGCTGTTTCATCATAGGTGTTAACGCTTCAATTGCGTTAAACATTGCATCCCAATCCATACTCTGTAGGATGTTCAGAGTTCTCTCGCTTGTTAGTTTTTCTACTATTGGCCATATTGCTTGTATTTTTGGTAGTTGGTCCATTCCGAACGATATTATTGCATTTATTAGGTCAGCCTTCTGGACAGCATCTAAAAGTGAAATGCCTTGTTCCATGAGACCCATTAGCATGTCAATTTGCCCTTTACTATACATGTCGTTCATCATATTTGCTATTTTATTTAGACTTGGGCCCATTTTCGATAATAATTCAATTAAAGAGTCAATGTCTAGGCTTTCTATAGCCTTCACAGTTTTTTCATTAGCTAACTTCGAAAGAACTGGTACTAACCTAGAAGTACTATCAATAAGTGAGTCAATATCCAATTGATCTAAAATCTTTAAGGCTTTTTCACTCGTTAACTTTTTCATTACTGGCATGGTTTTTTCTAGTGTCATTAACATAGAATCAATGTCAAATTGTGAGAGCAATTCCATAGACTTCTCGCTTGTTAGTTTTTCTACTATTGGCCATATTGCTTGTATTTTTGGTAGTTGGTCCATTCCGAACGATATTATTGCATTTATTAGGTCAGCCTTCTGGACAGCATCTATTATTGAAATAGTTTGATCAAATAAGGACATCATCATATCGACTTGTCCTTTTCTATCCATTTCCACAAATTTATCAGTAACTTTTTCTATTACTGGTAATGCGTCCAATAATTTACTAAGCCTACTTAAATTTTCAGGTTTTAAGAGTTCCTCAATAGGATCTTTTGTTAAACTCATTCAGTACTACCCTAGATTATTTAATATCTGGAACTTATATATTTAATATGTTTGCAGTTATCTCTCCTAGCTCATTCGAGAAATTAAAGGATATTATAAAGGTAGCTAAGAACTACAAACTAATAATTACGACATTAGGAGTTTCATTTGCGATAAAGAACAATATAGACATAGATTATGCTTTAGATAATGGTGTTACAGTTAGAGCGTTTTCTCACAAACCTCCCAAGGTAGATGATTTGCCTTCCTATGAGTCAGAGGCTATAATGGTAGCATTAGAGTTAAACGCCATACTAATAGCAAATGATAGATTAGTTATAGAAAAAGCTAAAGAATTAGGAGTTAAGGCAATTACTATTGATGAGCTTTCAATATCATCTTAAGTATCATTAGCGTAGGAAACGTTCCAGGAATTTCTACTTTATCGTTATAAATTATCTTAGGTACACTTAATACCCTATACTTTTCTTTAACATCTTCATATTCAGTTACATCATATATTTCCAAGTTAATGTTTTCATTAACTTGAGCAACTTGATAGAGAAATTCTGCAGTAATTGGACATTTAGTACAATCTGGAGTGACAAATAGTTTTAAGTTTCCCCTTATCTGCTTTGCTAACTCTAACTCCTTTTCTTCTAAGTGAATTACATCGTTAGAAAGTCTGACAAGCGCATTAAGGAAAGGCCAAAGTTCGTTAACAATAGGCAGTCCATGATAGGTAAATATTGTTCTACTATCCTTAACTACCTTTACCACTGGTTTTTCACAGTTGTTAAGTTTTTCGATATTTAGAAAACTTTTCATATTATCGAACAAATCATCTCCCTTACATTGAAGAATCTTTACATTAGGTTTTATTGCAGAAGAGTATTGTTTAATAATGTAATCGTAACTCATAAGAAATACCTCAAACTTTCTATTCCCTCTAATGACTTAATAATTCCGCTTTCTAAATCTTGTCTATTTCCATATTTTTTGATAACATATACTATAGACCCCTTTAGTTCATATTCTAAAGGTGATCCTAATCCTTGAGCAATTCGTGAGGCTCTAGCGTATTTGATTCCCATGCTCACTAAATCATCTAAACTTTCTTTCCCAGTAGGTAGGGGTATAGGTAATAGAACAGTATTGCCATTAGCTATGTAAAATTCGTAGTCATCCATTACAACCTTTTCCATCTCGTTATGCTTGGTTAACGAAAAACCCTTCTTCTTTAAGTAGTCATTTAAGCTCATCCTTACTCTTATATCTATCCACATCCAAATCAAAAAAGCTCTTCGCTGAATTAGTTATTGCCTCTGAGAAAGAGGGATGAATAAACGGAAGCAAAGCCAATTTTTCCACACTTAGTTTTAAATTCACAGCAATAGTGAGGATATTAATTAACTCCTCTGCATTTTTTCCTACAACCTCTCCAAAAACTATCTCATCCCTATCATTAACACCGATTTTAACGTAGCCCTCTCTTAATCCTCCAATTATAGCCCTCGTTGTAGCATTGAACGGGAACGTCTCAAATTTCCTTGCTTCCCTCACATCTCCCACTACACCGACTTGGGGATCAGTATAAACGACCTGTGGTATTTTAAAATTGAATTGGTCTATCACGCTCATCAGTCTATTATCTCCTAATATGTGTAATGAGGCAATTATTGCATCTAACATTGCAGAGTGTGCAGTCTTATTAGTTTTATCTACCACGTCTCCTATTGCGTAAACGTTTTCTAAAGCTCTTCTAAACTTATCAGTTTTAATACCATTGGGAGAAATGTTTAATCCTAACTTTTCAATTCCTATTGGAAAATTTGGCTTCCTGCCAGTGGCATATATTACTACTTCTCCATTTATCTCTCTATTATCATTTATTATAACTTTTTTATTTTCAATTTTTTTGATAAAAGTATTTTCTATAATTTCTATCCCATCAAATTCCAATGACTCTCTAATCACCTTTCTAGCGTCCTCTGGGACACATCTAAGAATTGAACTCCTTGTTACTAGAGTCACATTAGATCCTAGTCTTACAAAGAATTGAGAGATCTCTACACCTGCAAATCCTCCGCCTATTACTATCATAGAGTTAGGTACATAATTTAGGTTTACAGCTTCATCTTCATTGATAGCATTATTGACTCCTTCTAAATCTGGTGGACTAGGAGATGACCCACTTGCTATAATTAATTTTTTAAATCTTATTATCTTACTATCCACTTCTATTTCATTTGGTGAGATAACTTTAGCCTCTCCAAATAGAGTATCTCCTCCTGAGTCTTCAATTAATTTTTTACCAGCATTGGATAAGTATTCTACTATCTCATTCCTCCTAAAAAATAAGTTTTCATTAAGCTCTGCACTTATGTTTAATCCTAAATAAAAACCTAGCTCTCTCAATCTATTTAATAAAAAAGTTACATCGTAAAGAAAAATGCTTGGCACACAACCATAGTTTACACATACTCCACCGAACTTATTCTTCTCTACTACTAGTACTTTTTTTCTACTTCTAGCTAATACACTCCCTGCCACATAGCCAGCGGTTCCTCCGCCCACTATCACAGCATCATATTCCATGCTTGATCAGAAGAACAATGTTCTATCAGCATCCATTGTTAAATCTATTAACGTAGATCCTCCTACTAATTCAATTCCATCTACAACATCATCTTCCTTCATGTGGCACATATCCTTAAGACTTTGAATGCATACATACATTTTAACTCCGTTATCCTTAGCCATGTCGAAGAAGTGTATAAATGGATTGTTACCTTTCTTTCTCTCTTCTTCTTGCCATTTCTTGTCTAATAGCTTTGGTCCCTTTATCATGAAGAAGACTGACGTTTCATATTCCATTGAAGCAGCAATAGATGCCATAAATAATGGTGCATACGTTCTATCAAGATCTTCGGGTCCATGAGTAACTACAATTAATACTTTTTTCTTCTGTTCCTGCTCTTGACTTTGAGTCTGTGCTTGTTCCATACTTCCCACTCAACTATAATTTAAAATGAACTTACTTAAATTTTTTATTTATCAAATGTTAAAGGTATGCGGTAAAACGGAGACACAGATAGCCCCAAGGTGAAAAGGAGGTCAGTTCACACATAACGAAAAGTAATAAAGTGTGTGAGTTAATTCTAACATAATATATTTATTAAAATGTGAAATATTTGAAATATATGAAAAGCGAAAAGCTTAATAACTTAAAAATGAAAAAGTTAAAAAGGGGATTTTAGGTGGCAGAAGAAAAGAAGAAAAAACTATCCATAATAGTATTCTCCGGTACTATAGATAAACTGATGCCAGTAGGGATATTAACCTCAGGTGCAGCTGCTTCTGGGTACGAGGTAAACTTATTTTTCACGTTCTGGGGGTTACAAGCAATATCAAAGAGAAGTTTAACAAGTCAAACTCCTCCTCCAATAGATAAGAATTACGAACAGATGGGTCCAATGATGATGAAGAGAATGCAAGAAATGAAGTATCCAATGTGGCACCAGTTAGTTCAACAAGCTAAAGAAGTAGGAGAGGTCAAAGTATTTGCTTGCTCCACGACTATGGAATTCTTCGGAATAAAAAGGGAAGATCTAGCGGAGTTTGTAGATGACGTAGTTGGTGTAGCTACCTTCTTAGACAGAGCAGAAGGCGGAATAACTTTATTCATTTAACAGGGGTGTTTCTTG
>NZ_QIMI01000267.1:0-1143 GCF_007050195.1 Sulfolobus sp. B1
TAAATAATATACCTAGAATAGGTCTAATCAACTACTTTACACACAAAGGTATATACACCCCATCTAGGAATTATGTACTTACTTTCATAACTTAAATTTGGTGCAATTAGAGAATCATCAATTATTTCCTTAGCCTTATCTACATTTACCTCGTATAATACATACAGCATAAACAAATCTAACTCGATCTTATCTTTTTCACCGCTAATTTCTTCAATTACCTTATTGTATGCCTTATTTTTATCTACTCTAAAGATACCCTCTAAATCCTCATAAATTCTAATGAAATCCCAATCATATCTATTTATTAGCGCTTTAATTGCATCGTCAGAAATAGGGTCAAAAATTTTGTTTCCCCTTTCAAATACCTTATTGAAAGCATAAGGCAAGTACACCTCTCTCATATCTTTTTCGTCCTTTTTAAAACAAGCATCTAATAAGTCACCATAAAAACCACCTACTCTTATTACACTTTCAATTAAACTATAAGTTACAATCTCATAATATTTAGCTAGCGGTATTACCTTATAATAAAAGAAAGGATCTTCAGCTATTATTTTGGCTATCCTATCTCCTATATCACTGTAAGACCAGTTAACCCTTTGACCTATTTCATTAATTAGTGATATTTCGCCATCTAAAGAGGTTAGGATATAATCGTCAAACTCAACGGTATACTTTCTTTTCCCTCTCCTTGGCATTACGTTAAAGTTTGATAGAGGTAATATAAAAATATTATCATCTGTACTGTTCATTTAAGATGCTTACGTTTTAAACTGTAATAAGTATTTAATTTAATTAGCAAAAATAGAGAAAAATATGACAATAAATAGATTAAGCTAAAAATTAAGTCCTTTGATCAGCTTGTACGGTTATTAGTTCCTCATTACTTATCTCTTCTAAACTTCTGTTCTTAGTTTCGGGAAGTGTAAATATTGTAACTATTGCTCCAATAACAGACACGATCGCTAGCATAAATAAAATGTTCTTAAGACCAATTGCGCTGAGCAGTACGGGGAATAGATAAGTAGTTATGGCGGCGCCTATCTTACCGGATGCAGCACTAATTCCATGGCCAGTAGTTCTCGCCCTAGTTGGATATACCTCAGATGGTATTACAAAAGTAGTAGTATTAGGGCCAAA
>NZ_QIMI01000268.1:0-1141 GCF_007050195.1 Sulfolobus sp. B1
GAATAGGAGAACTATATAATTACGCTTCTAAAATATTAGGTAATCAAATCTATCCGGACTTTTTTAAATCATTTGAAGATAAAAGTGACATAGTATCTAAATTACGTAAAGAAAAATACGAGAACGTTCTGGATAGTTATGATGTAAAGTTAATTAATGGTAAAGCACATTTCATATCTCCCAATTCGATTAAAGTAAATGGGGAAGTCATTGAAGCTAAGAAGTTTATTATATGTACTGGGTCATCTACTTATATACCAGATATCAAGGGTTTAAGGGAAGCTGGATACTGGACTAATATAGAAGCGTTATCTCCAGATAGGAAAATTGAATCCCTAGCAATAATAGGTGGGAGAGCATTAGCCTTAGAGTTTGCCCAAATGTATAAGAGGTTAGGGGTTGATACTATTATATTGCAAAGGAGTAAGTTAATAATTCCAGATTGGGAACCAGAAATATCGTTAGTAGTAAAAGAGTATTTGGAGGAATATGATCATATCCCCATTATGATAGATGTTAGAGTTAAGGAAATAGTTAAGAAAGAACATACCAAAGTAATAGTTACTGATAAAGGAGAAGTAGAAGCGGATGAGATATTACTCGCAACTGGGAGAAGACCGAACGTGGACTTGAATCTACCCTCTGCAGGCGTTGAGCTAAATGAAAGAGGGGGAATAAAGGTTGATGACGAGCTAAAAAGTAGTAATCCTAACATTTATGCCGCAGGGGATGTGATAGGAGATTTAATGTTGGAATCTTTAGCAGGAAAAGAGGGTGCAATAGCTGCTGAAAATGCTATTCTTAATTCTCACAGAAAGATTGATAGACTTAGTATTCCTCAAGCGATATTCATTGAACCTAACGCTGCCAGAGTAGGATTAACCCAAATAGAGGCTGAAAAAAAGGGATATCAGATAGACTATAGAGTAGTTAAAATGGATAATGTAGCTAAGGCTAGAATATTGAGAGAAAGTGAAGGGTTAATAAAGATGGTTATTGATAAAAAGTTTAGAACTATTTTAGGGGTTCAGATGTTTGGTAAATACGCTGCTGAGGTAATAAATGAAGCAGCTCTAGCAATTAAGTTCAGGGCTACTATAGATGATATAATAGATACCATTCACGTCTTCCCCACAATGAG
>NZ_QIMI01000269.1:0-1136 GCF_007050195.1 Sulfolobus sp. B1
TTATATAGGTTATAACTATTTCAGAGGAGGTATACCTAGCCTTATTATAGGACTAATACCCGCTATAATATGGCATGTCCCATATTTCTTTTCTTTAGGAGCCGCTTTCATACTTTATAGGGCTGTTTTAGAAATAACATTGTTTCTAGGTGGACTTTTAGCTGGTTCTTCTATTAGATACATAAGGTTCTCACTAAGGATTTCACTATTTGCCCTCTGGATGTTAGGAGATAGTGCTCTAGCTATAATATTCATAGTTTCTGATCCTATATACTCTAACGCAGAGTATAGCTTCTCTCCTTATCCACCGTCATCTTTGCCTTTAGCAGGAATTGCTATGTTTATCGCTATGAATGTATTCCTTGCGTATGTTTTGTCTAAATATATAAAAAGTTTAGTAGGGTAAAAAATAAAACTTCACTTTAGAATTTATATCGCATAAAATAGTATAGATGAAGTGCAGAATAATGAGCCAAAGAAGCCCAATGCCATTAGATATGAATAGTCCGGATCCAGAGTGCCATAAAATGCTAAACCACCCGCTGCAGCAATTCCTATGAATATCATGTTTAGAATTGAAAGCAAGTAAACACTTTTCATACCTTCTCTTACACCTTGAGCTAAAATTGCGACTCCAAAAAATGCTACAAGCATAGCCATAACTATATGGCTGGATAATATTAGAGCTTCAGAGTATTGATTCAATGGAAACTTATCATAAAATAATGTAGAAAGGCCAGCAAAGAACAATCCGCTCAATAGCACAGTTTCAACTAGAGAAATATATAGCATTAACCTGCTTGGTCTTATTCTAGCTTGAGTAACTGCCATCTTACTCTCCCCTCCTAATTGCATATATAATACATCCAGACGCAGTAATAAGTACTAAGACAAATCCCATACCCATTTCCAGTAAATATGATATATCAATTATTCCTCCAAAATAAAACGATCCTGCAAAGGCTGCAAATAATACTGACAAAACGTTAAGGAAGGAAATTATGATTATCCCCCTATCCTTATACCTCACAGCAGCTGCTAATAATCCTAAGCTTAGTAAAGCAACTAGTATAGCTCCGTATAAATGCATAATAAGAGGAACTCCTTCTAAAGGTAAGTTATATACTGCCATCAAC
>NZ_QIMI01000270.1:0-1128 GCF_007050195.1 Sulfolobus sp. B1
ACATGGGTAAAATGTACTTCTCATACCTATCAGCGAAGTCAGTGGCGTGGATTAGACTAAAAGTTAAAGGGGTTAGTAAGTTCTTCTTCTTAGCCTCTTTTATTATATCGTGAATCCACTCTGAGGAGTTCCACTCAGTCAAATACGTATATTTCTTCTTTGATAACCAATCCCTTAGCAATGAGGCTTGGCTAGATTTCCCAGAACCGTCTATGCCTTCAAACGCTATGAGCATACCTCTCATAAGACACCAGCCACAGATGACTCTACTATTTTCCTTATTTCCTTACCTTTATCTAGAAGTTTGTTCTTATTCAACACTTTTCTAAGAGGTCCTAAGTTCTTCTTCTTCAGTTTCCCAGACGAGGCTTTACATAATAAGGATATCATGAGTATTTCCTTCGCTGTAAAGCCTGGAATAGTTATATCTCTTAGCAATTTGTAACAAGTGTCGTAAGGATCTAAAAATCCGGTCATCTTGATAACTGCCAGTATATATGAGGTTACCTTCATATAAAAATCGTCAAAGTAATTATAAACTTCCCACGGAGGATCAACGTTAAACCAATTAGCAAAAGCTTCAAGCCATTTCTCTCTAGGATTTTCTATAATACTCTCCATTAGTACGCCCTCTCTTAAACCAAAGGACGAGATGAGTATGGTTGAGCTATCTAAAATTTTTCCCAACTCCTCAATTATCACGGAGGCAGTATGTACCGTGTAAGATCTCTCCTTACCAATGCCGGGCAAATTGCTCCTCTCTTCTGCATCAAGATTCATGAGAACTTTGGAGTACTTTGAAACTTGTTTAATGTATAGCTCGTACCCGTGAATTGACTTTATGGGAAAAGCTGAGAGTTTTGCGTCCATCTTTCCTAAAGCCCTAACATTACCTCCAGAACCAATAATAACCCCATTACTGGGTTTCAGAATTGAAAGCTCATTTCTTACCTTCTTCCTCAATTCATTCTCATCACTGAAGTCCTTAGCTAACTTCAAGGCTCCGAGAGGAAAGTGATAAACTTCCTTAATTTGCCTTGAAGAGAAGTAAACTACCTCTAGGGATCCTCCACCTAAGTCAAATATAACTCCGGAATCGACTGGTAATGTGTTTAAACTACCCATTGC
>NZ_QIMI01000271.1:0-1115 GCF_007050195.1 Sulfolobus sp. B1
GGCTTATTAACTGCAGTTCTAGAACCAGGTTTCGCCTATATTTATCTCGTAGTCTTCAAACCAAAATTAGACATTCAACTAGGACTATCGTATGGGGTTTACTTAGCCTTTTACGAAAACGCTATTCTTTTAGGATTACTACTCTTCCCTGATTATTTAATTTTAAATATACCATTTTCTCTTACCCTCCTAATTTCTCACATTATGGACAGGTTATCTTCGCTAATCCTTCATTTGTTTTGGGGATTTTCATCTGTTTTAGCAATAATGAAAAAAGATATTAAATATCTCTTAATTTCTATGCCTTACGGTATGGTTGACTCATTAACGGCATATATTGACCTAACTAGAGCCATCCCACCAGTGTTATTATCGAGTATACTACTCATAATAGCAATAAGCTGTCTACCAATAATCATATACGAAAAGGGAAGGATTTCTAATTAATTTAATGATTTTAGATCGCCACACTATTCTTATCTACTACAATCCAGATTTTTATCTCATCATAGATAGCTTATTTAAACCTTTCTAATCTTATCTGGTTGTGAACTACAGCTATAATTACTCCAGCCAAAATCGATAAGATACTTATGAGAAAGTAAGAAGTTATCTCTTCATAGATCCCGTAACCCATTAATAGTACGGCTAGGATACCTAGGAGTATATCGTAAATCTTTAGCTTGTAATTCTTTTTAGCAAATAATGGATAACCTCCAGAGACTATGATGTGAGAAGTATACAATGTAACTAAAGATATCGTGGTTGTTACATTATATAAATTATAAAATTGTCTAGTAACACTTCCTATTAAGTTAACCCCAAGGAAGAATGAAGCAACAATGATTATGGACAATAACATATCTTTCTTTACCAAAGTATATGTTAGTCTAGATAACGCAACATAAGCCGCGGTAACTGAACCAATGAGACTATTAATAGTAAAAATGAAGAATATTAGAGCAAAAGTGTTTCCCATAACTTTTTGAGATATGTAGAAACCTGGGTATGAGGTAGCATTTAAAAGACTTGCCACACCGGTGTTTGTGAATCCAGCGAAAGCTATTTCGTAATATGAGGCAAATAGTACTGCAAAGCTAGCTACACAATAAGCT
>NZ_QIMI01000272.1:0-1114 GCF_007050195.1 Sulfolobus sp. B1
ACTACGATGGATTGAATGTTGATGAACTGGAGGACATACTAAAGATAGTTAAAATAAAACTGTTATATACTATTCCAAACTGCCATAATCCAGCTGGAGTTAATATATCAGAGTGTAGAAGAAAAAGACTTGTTGAATTAGCTGAAAAATATGACTTCTATATTATTGAAGATGATCCTTATAGACCTATAGCCGGAGAAGTTCCACCACCAATAAAGAACTTTGACACGAGTGGAAGAGTGATTTATGTTAGTAGTTTTAGTAAAATTATAGCTCCAGGATTAAGGATCGGCTTCATAATAGCTAATGAGCAAATCTCGGAAAAGATAAGCCTTTTAGAGCAATTAGATTTCTCTACTTCTACAATAAATCAATACGTAGTAGCAAGGTTAATAAGAAAAGGGATGATTGAGGAGAGATCTAAAGAGTTATTTAGATATTATGGTGAGAAGATGAAGATATTAATAGACTCTTTAAGGGAAAATGGACTTAACGAGTTTGACCCCCCAAAATGTGGCTTCTTCCTTTTACTCAATTTAAACAAAAACAGTTGGGATGTATTTTACAAGGCAGTTGAAAAAGGACTAAGCTTCGTACCAGCAAAACCTTTCTTTATTAGAGGAGGCGAAACGATGGCCAGACTGAGCATTTCGGTAGCTTCGCCGGAGCAAATAGTTGAGGGAGTAAAAATACTCAGTGATATTTTAGCTAGATGAGAGATAGATCAGTCTTCCATAGGATCTCATGATACTTGGTATCAATTCTCGACCTCATATTTTCTCCTCACGACACCTATAAGAGTTGAACTCCCTAAGATAACATTAGAAGCTTCTTGGATATCTTCCTTAACCTCTCACCAACTTCATTATGGCATCGTATAAGCCAATATGACGTTAACACTTGAAAGCTTTGATTTACTTTATTAAGGAGTTTAGAAATTATAAATGACATTTAGCAATACAAACTTTACGATTCAACAAACTAATAATAACAGTATAAATATCGATATCAATATTCTCCTACATTCTAAATCTGTGTAAAATGTTATTCTTAATTTGTACCTCAAAATATTTCACTACAATCTTTAAGTGTCAAATTTAATTATATTTACGTA
>NZ_QIMI01000273.1:0-1101 GCF_007050195.1 Sulfolobus sp. B1
TAAATTATTTAGAAGAAGCGGAAGATAGATTTTTTCAACTTTTTCACTGTCGTTTTTGATCTCTAGGAAAATCGGTCTAGTTAAATGCCTATAATATCGTGACTGATAAATACCTAAACTTATGTTTCTATCTATTCTTTTTATGACCTTTGAAATATCATTGAGTTCATATTTACATTTCCTGCATCTATATCCCTTATTTTTACCTAAAGATTCCATTGAGTGGTTACATTTAGGACATTTAGGATTTTCGTATATTATATCAATTAATTGAATTATCTCAATTTTTTCTAACTCTATTACTTTTCCAAATTTTACAGATGGCTTAATAGATCCATAAGCAATTATAACATCTCCCTTGGTCAATTGTTTTGTTGCTTCATTTAACTCCCCGGTTTCTTTAAATGCAATGAGCACATCTCCATTACTACCCGTAATCACTACATCTCCGCCTTCTAGAACTGATATGTTATCTATTTTGATTAGCTTTCTTACCCCCTGATAGTAATGATCTCCTGTTCTTATAAAGTGGAAATCAGTGCCTTGGTTAGTTTTGAATAGCATCATAAAGTCAATGTCTTCATCAACCCCAATCATGTTAGTCGCCTCAAATAGAGGTTCTATCATTATTCCTCTTATGCCGTAAAGGATTGGATCATATCCGTGTGAAATTATGAGGGGTTTTCTCTTGACATAGTCATAGTTAGCAAATACCTTGGGGAAAAAGGCTTCATCTACTTTCCTTATACTTTCCTTATCAATTTTTCTTTTAGTGAACCAATTATCCTTCTTCCTGTAGGTTATTAGTTCATAAGTATAATTTCCATATACGCCGATAGAAGCTATACTACCTATTATTCCTCTATTTCCTTGTATTTCAGCTTTAATTTTTTTTGAAAAAATTATTGCATATTCTAATGGAACTACATCCGTTACAGCCTTAACGTAAAAATTATGTATTAATCCCTTATGTTTTTCATAGTTATCATATTCGATTATGGCTATTCCAGGTCTCCTTCCATATTGATTAGCTAAGGATATGTGCTTAGTATATTTCTCTGAATAATATGAAATAAGTTCTAACAGTTCCTTTTTATTCCC
>NZ_QIMI01000274.1:0-1099 GCF_007050195.1 Sulfolobus sp. B1
GTAAAGTGTCTGGTTATCATGAGCTTGAAGCTAAAGATAATGTAGTCGTTGAATATGAATGAAATTGTTGTTGGTAAGGGTAATAGTAATTACGTTATGATTCCAACTAGGCTAGCTTATTATTATAAGAGTTTAGCTGAAAATTTGCAAAGGAAATAAGAGATGGAAAGAGAGTGGAAAATATTAAGTAGGTTTAGGGATTTCCACAAGAAGGCTAAAAACATCTTGGAGAACTCAGCTAGAAAAATTGGGAAGTGGATTGTTGAAATGGATAAATTATTTAACGTTTCAGCTATTTACTTAGAGGATTTAAATAACTTGATAAAGAGCGTTAGAAGCCTATTAATAAAGTTTAGGGATAAGCTCTATCTCATGGAGTACCATAGGATACAATATTGGATCGAGTGGGAGGCTAAGAAGCATGGGCTTAAGGTTGTTTATGTTGACGCTTACTCCTCTTCGCGTTGTCCTAAGTGTGGTAATGAGATGGAGGAGGTTGGTTATAGGAATTTTCATTGTGTGAAGTGCGGTTATGAGAATGATAGAGATGTTATTGCTATTTTGTATGGTTCTCTGACCCTCTCGACTGCCTCTCATATGAGAGATGTAAGCTCAAATCGATGAGGGGAACCTCTAAAGGGGGGAAGTCAGTTTCATTATCCTAGTATGGTATAAAGATGGGAGATATATCTGTTAACCTCAACTACCCTTCAAACGAAAGATATCGATGAGGATCTTCAGCGTAATCTACGACGTTTTCACGGTTGGAGAAACATTCCCCCAACCGATGAGGGGAAAATCCTTATGTAACGGAGTGTATATGAAATGTGTAAGATTATGAATTTTTAAGCCGTATTATACTATAATGATAATGAGATGTTAAAGCTAGACGAGTTAGATCTTAAAATATTGAAACGTATACAAGCTGATGGAAGATTTAATCTACAGAACTTAGCAGAAGAGTTTAAGATGCCTAAGTCTACAATCCTATATAGAATAAGGAGAATGGAAAAGGAAGGGTGTGTGGACAACAATTTCATCCACCCCCATAAAATTCAATTTTATTCCAACTTATGCTAATAGATTTCGAGTAAATTGT
>NZ_QIMI01000029.1:0-16052 GCF_007050195.1 Sulfolobus sp. B1
GGATATTTTAAATTAGCGTAAACACTTATGTTTAAAATAACAATGTATGATATCCCTTGTATTTTTAACTGATTATTTATTTCTTTAACTAAATTATTGTAGTATGTAAAGTTAGGACTATAGGATAAGAAATGGGAGGTCAAATTGCCTTTTCCTATAGTTCCTAAAAGCTTTGACCAATAAGGAGTTTTTATAGTCAAATTTGCCGTGTAATTCCCTTGATAATAATTAGCCGTTGTATTGAAATAACCATTGATTACTAGCTTTTCCGTTAAGGCACTAAACATTGAATTAGTATTTATTACAGTATCATTGTTAAAAAGTATAGACCTATTTATATAAAAGGTTGTAACATATTTAGTTTCAGCAAAATATGAACCTATTGACGCTCGTTGTGGAATAAATACTATAGAATTGGATTTTAAACCTAAATATACTAGAAAAACTCCCGAGATTATTAAAGCCAGCATAACGCCTAATCTTATATACTTAAGCTTAATACTCCAACACCTCCATAATATGTAAATATAATCCAAACTTTTATGTTTTGGGGATTAGTAGTATAGAATTGAATTAGAGGATTAATAAATGGTCCTGACAAAATTACTTGATTACTACTAGTTACGTATCCATCTACTGTAAGATCAGTGTAGTTACCTCCTTGAATAACTACTTTTATACTGTTAGCTGTTGAAAGGAGTTGCTGATTAATGTAAACTTTCACCACTGTAGACCCATTAAGTTCGCTAGTCACTAACTGAGCAGGGGGAATTATATGAGAAACGGAATCATTAGATACCACAAAAGCAGGAGTAAATGAACTCAAATACAATAATGATGACAATATTAAAATCATACTGATAATAAAGGTTATAAATATCTTCACCATTCTTCACCTCTTGCTATAATAACTGATATTGGAAATAATAAACATAGCGTATCAAGAGCAGAGTAGAGAAACAACGTATATAATGGACTACCTAATAACTCTCCGAGAGGTATAAGTGCTACTATAACATAAACCTTGATTAATAGTTGATGTAAGCCTTCATAACCTTTTCCCACAACCGTCAAGTTCACTAATTCACTTTTCCCGGGATATAAAGTAATAATTTTTGGATTAACCGTATATGTCCCATTTCCCTCAACAGTGATAATTACTACCTCTGGTAACATTAGTTTGTCAGTCACGCTAAAAGTATATGACTTACTTTGGTTATATAAGAGTACTTGTAAGTTAATTGCTGAAACTTCATTCACACCTCCCGCTAAAATACCTTCTTGATGAGAGACTGAGTAGACTACGAAGAAACTATAAGTTGACGTGCTTGAAATTATAATAAAAATAGAGAATAGAACGATGGTGAAAAAGAGCAATAAAGCTCTTCTTGGCAAAGCTACCCTTCTAATCTTCTTTCTCTCATCTATCCCTACGAGGACAGCTATTAATATTGCGAAGATTACGATGGTGGTTATGATATTCCCTCTCGCGGAAAGTAATATTTGACCTAGGTATGGTATTACTAAGGGCTTTCCGTCTATTAGGACAGCCTTCGCATATATCTCTGAAGGAGTTACCGGGGGCATGTAAATCTGGTCGATAAAGTTATCATTAACCCCCTTAGTTATAAACGTATCATTAGGTAGAACTGAAACAACTTCGTGTATTATGTATGGGGGATACCCCGGGATTTTGCCATAATCTGGATCCCTAAACACGATAATACTACCATTAGTTATTTTTCCCGCTAAAGGTTCCGGTATTGCAATTACTATATCCCCAGACTTTAACACGGGGTACATACTATAGCCATTCGTTATAGCAATGAAAGTTGGTCTACCCAATAGGTTTGCAGATGCGAGTAAGATGGAAAATATAAATAGTAATATTACGAGTATATTTAAAAATATTTTCAAAAAATTTTTTAAAGAATAAGTGAGTACATATGTAGACATAAAAAAACAACCCTCCCTTTTAAATTATATTCTCTTTTCTATTATCCTTTATGCTTGATAGCCATATAAGTTCAATGCTGCCGTGAATGTTGCTGCAGATGCACCTATAACGCCATAAGATGGCAATAATACTAGTATATAGATCACCTCTCCATTACTCCCTCCACTGCCTATAGTGACTGTAGTATTACCTATTGCAGTTGCAACAGAAGATGGTAAGCCATATGTTGATAATACTGCAAATTGCTCGCCATTAATATCTACCTCACCATTACCCATAGGCATTATGTTAATTGCATTGTTAGGGAATGTAGTTATTGCTTGTTCACTAGAACCATGAGTTCCAAGTACTATTATTTGAATTGGGCTATTGTTCATAACATGCTCTAGTGATGCCCCTAGATATGCCATCGTGTTATTATTACCAGGATAGTTGAACTCTGCCTCAACTACTGCAAATAGGTAGGCTGCAGAGTAGCTTGCAACTACTTTAGCGCTAGGCGGAGGACTTGGAGGAGGTGGAGGCGGTGGAGGAGGAGATGGAGGATCATATATAAATGCAGCATAGTCAGCAGTACCAGGTCCTATTGCAGGTAAAGTTATTGATAATCCGCCATTTCCCGAAATTTGGCTAAACTCTAATGGATCTAACTGCAGTAATGCGTTTTCTGAATCTATTTGCACTACGCTACCACTCGTTGAGTTGCTTACCACGAAGCCTGCTACAAATGCTTGATATACTAGCAGTGTTGCTAAAACTATTGCTACAGATATTGCGGCTAAGACTTTTAGGTTCATTTTTGGTCTAATCTCTTATTGTCATCCCAATTTAAAAAGATGAGGTTACACTAACGTTAGTTAGGCATATACTACAATCCTCCTGATATACGTTTTGTGATAAGAGCTTAACATATAAGTATTAATGAAGCAAGGATATTTGTTATCAAACAAAATTTCTATCATATCTGGAATAATGTAATATATTATATATATCAAATAACAGCCACGATATTAAGGTTTAAGCATTTAATCTTAGAACCTTTTTTAGTACCTCATTCACTACGGATGATACTATATACTTCCAGTTTGAGGATAGACATAAAATAATTACAAAGTAGGGAAACCCTCACCCTTTAGGGCAGGGAGGAGAGGTCAGATGTATAGATTATTAAATATAAAATTAAGTGATTTTACAAGACGGTGGATAGATAAATTTATATTTATAGAATCAGAAGAAAGATGATGAGTAATATGGGCATAAGAAGAGAAAGAATAGAGATAATTTACATCATTCTTAATGGATGTAAAGAAGGCAGTAAAAAGACTAAGCTGATGTATAGTTCTGGACTTAATTATCAAGTATTTATGAGATATATAAGTGAATTAGAGAACTTAGGTCTGATAAAATTTGAAAATGGGAGCTATTTCTTAACAGAAAAGGGGGAAAAGACGTTAGAGTTAATAACCGAATACATGAAAACAAGGAATAGGTTAATGGAGATGAGGAGGTACTTAAGCGAACTTTTAAAAAGTTAACGATCGTGAGAATGAATACTTTAGTTTATTTCACAACAAAATATGAATAGGTTTATACGAATTAACAGTTTATTAATAAATATTTTTATAAGTATAGTGTAAATATAGTACAGTCATAAAATCAGAATTTTCAACCCTCTTCATATGGTAGGTAAAAGGAAGCAAGTTTATAGGGATATACCTTGTAGGAGTTAGTATAAACAATAATTTTTGATATAAATTGATTTTCTTCATTGCGGAAAAGATTTTGAGTGAGGTTATCTATTGGGGTCAGAGTTGATTTCCTCACCCAAGTTTAGAGCCTAGGTTTTTACTGCTGGACGAGATTTCATTAGCCTTGACCTTTCGTCAAATTGAAGGACTTTATTACCTTACACTGCTTTGCTTTCACTGGTTGGCTAATATTAATTATAGGGTTGATGTTATGATGAGCATTACTATTTATGAGTCTAGAAAAAATGATTTCCGCGTCTATGTGATGTTAATAAGAGGGAAAAGGTTACACAATAAGGCGTGATTCTACAATGCCTTCTATTTGTTTAACTCCGAGGTTCGACAAGATAAGCTTAGTAGAACTGGCATTCAGATTAGCATAGCTAGCATGGAACTCAACAAGACGAGATAGTTGAAAATATTCTTCATATAATTTACTCGAAATCCGTAAGTATAAGTCGGAATAAAATTTTATCGAGATGAACGAAATTATCTTTCATACATCCTAAATTCTAACCCAATTCTCTTTAAGATTATATATGCTAGAACTGTCTTAACGAAATATACAATACAAGTGGAGGTATATAGATAATTGGTGGTTTAAACATCTATTAATCAATTCAGAGATTCGTATTAGCTTATGAGTAATATCAAGTTTTTTAAGAAGATAAAATAGTTTTAGAATGCTATAGCTCCAAGTTTGATTTGATTTTTTAAATTGATACATAGTTGATTTTTACATAATAAGTGCGAAATAACGTACTAATTTTTTGCTAATTCGAAGTTTTTATTATCCTAGAATATAGTACGTTTTAAGGTATATTACGTTAGATTATATATAAGTATGACAAGAAATATTTACCTTATTATCATATATACTTTAACGAATTAGGTAGATAACTTTAAACGTTAATGGAGCTGTAAAAATATTACGGTTTAGCGATAGCTTTTAAATTTTTACATAATAGCTTTAGATCCATGAGAATAGAGGCTTATGAGAAAAGTGGGATATTTAGGCTAATGATAAATGATCCTATTCCTCCCATAGATTTTGGATTTAGGGGAAGTAAAATAGAGATTAAGGATTTCCCCTTAGAGATAAAGGAAGAAGGTAATCATCTACTTATAACCAAACCGTTAGGACTTAAAGAACATATACTAGGCTTAGGTGAGAAAGCGTTTGAACTAGATAGGAAAAGGAAGAGATATTTCATGTATAATGTAGATGCAGGAGCTTATAAGAAATATGATGACCCATTATACGTTAATATTCCATTCTTCATCTCTGTTAATGATGGGATAGCTAAAGGATATTTCATAAATTACGCTGGTAGGCTAATAGTTGACGTTGGGTTTAAGGAATATAATAAAATAATAATAGAAGTTCCGGAAAGATCTGTGGAAATATTCGTATTTGAAGGACCTACGATAGAAAAAGTAATTGAAAAATATACTGACTTAACTGGGAAACCCTACTTATTGCCGTATTGGGCTTTAGGTTATATGATATCTAGGTATTCCTATTTTCCTCAAGATAGTGTGATAGAATTGGTTGATTTGATGCAAAAGGAGGGATTTAGAATAACTGGAGTATTTCTAGATATTCACTTCATGGACTCTTATAAGCTCTTCACGTGGCATAGGGAGAGGTTTCCCGACCCTAAGAAAATGATCGAGGAATTGAAGAAAAGAAACGTTAAACTGATCACTATAGTAGACCATGGTATTAGAGTGGACCAGAATTATAACGTTTTCATATCTGGCATTGGTAATTATTGTGAGTTGGATAACGGCAGTATGTTCGTAGGCAAACTTTGGCCAGGGTATACTGTTTACCCAGACTTCTTTAGGGAGAAGACAAGGGAATGGTGGGCTAACCTAATCTCTGAGTGGTTATCTCAAGGAGTTGATGGGATTTGGCTAGATATGAATGAGCCTACAGATTTTACAAAAATTATGGAAATAAATAACGTTTTAAAGGATCTACCAATAAAGGTAAAGGATGACCGACTCTATTATACTTTTCCAGATAATGTAGTTCATGATGGGAAGTTTTATCACTGGCAAGTTAGGAATGCATATCCTTACTATGAGGCTATGGCGACATTCGAGGGATTTAGGAAAGCAGGGAGGAGTGAAGTGTTTATCCTAAGTAGGGCTGGGTATGCTGGAATACAGAGATACGCTTCAATATGGACTGGTGATAACACTCCATCATGGGATGATTTAAGATTGCAACTAAAACTAGTTTTAGGCTTATCAATTAGTGGAGTACCTTATGTTGGAATTGACATTGGTGGATTTCAAGGTAGAGGATTTTATGAAATAGAGAACTCTCCAGAACTACTCATGAGATATTATCAATTAGCATTATTCTTTCCATTTTACAGAAGTCATAAGGCAACAGATGGTATTGACTCCGAGCCTTTAAACCTTCCCTCATTTTATAAAGAGAAGGTAAAAGAGGCTATAAATATAAGATACAAGTTTTTACCATACTTATATTATTTAGTAAAAGAATCTAATCTCTACGGTCATCCAATAGTTAGACCACTATTTTATGAATTCCAGGATGATGAAAGTTGCTATTATATTGATGACGAATATATGGTTGGCAAGTTCTTATTGTATGCTCCAATAGTCTACCCTAACCAAGAGAAGAGAAGAGTTTATCTTCCTAATGCCAAGTGGTTTGATTACTGGAGTAATGAGATATTGGAAGGAAAGAGTTGGGTATACTCTTCATATGACTTACCAATATATATCAAGGAGGGAAGTATAATACTCTTAGAAGATAATGAGCTATTAGTTTTCGGTAATGGGGAGATTAGATATGACGATATTGTAATTAAGAGTGAAGAAAAACGAATTTCGTTCTCCAATAAGTTTTACGTAAAGAGGTTATACTGGATAGAAAGAGACGATATTAAAAAGGTAATTGTTAATAAAGAGAAGGATAAGAGTTTTGAGAGGAAAAACAATCTCTTTATCATACACATAGGGGAGGAGGTAAAGGATATACATTTAATCTGACTTCCTTCTCGCTCTAAAAGTCGACCCTTATGGAATCTCATCGGTTTCCCTCATATATAATCACATCTCCCATGTGTCGAGAGGCTCGGGAAACCTATAGATTTTAGAAATCATCCACAAATGGTTAGGCTTTTCTCGTCTTGTAAAAGAATTTTTGTAGATTTTTTACTTTACATAAGATGTTGTAATTTTAAAAGTTTCAATATGATGGCATATATATTCTAGAATTTAAATAAAGAATTAAATAGAAATAAAAAATAGTTTATTCCTTATCTATTAAAATACCATCTTTATATTTCCTAAACTTCTCTATCTTAAAAGTTACCTCATCACCCACATCGAACATCTCTTTAGATTCTATTATCACCCTTTTATCATCTTTTAATTTACAAGATAGATATATTGAGTCTCCAACTACTTCTACAGACTCTACCGTACCCTTAAACTCTCCTCCTAATTTTACCCAGGCTGGTCTGAATCCTATTTCGATACCTTGCATTCCTAATATATCACCGGGTAGAAAGTTCATGGGGAAGTCTCCTATGAACTCTCCAACCCATTTAGTCTTAGGGTATTCGTAAAGATCTGTTGGTGTTCCCACTTGTTCGAATTTTCCGTTATGTAAAACTGCTATCCTATCAGCTAAGCTCATGGCTTCTTTTTGATCGTGAGTTACGTAGACGAAAGTCCCATTTAGTTCCTTTTGTATTCTTTTTAATTCTCCCCTAGCTATAAATCTAGTTCTAGCATCTAAATTTGATAAAGGCTCGTCTAACAAATAAAACGAAGGTTCTCTGACTATAGCCCTAGCTAATGCTACTCTCTGCTGTTGACCTCCACTTATTTTAGTAACGTTTTTGTTGAGAATTTCAGAAATCCCTAATAACTTAGCAACTCTCTCTACTTTCTTCTGAATTTCCTCTTTTTTCATACCTCTCATCTTTAAGGGAAATGCAATATTATCATATACTGTCATATTAGGATATAATGCATAGTTTTGGAAGACCATAGCTATATTTCTCTTCTCTGGAGGAAGATTTGTTATATCTTTGCCATCTACTACAATTCTTCCCTTATCTGCTCTTTCTATTCCAGCTAGTACTTTCAATAAGGTTGACTTTCCAGCTCCACTAGGGCCTAATATCACGAAAAACTCTCCACTTTCAATTTTTTCAGATATACCATTTAATACAATTAAGCTACCATACCTTTTAATAATATTATCTAATTCAATCATGCTTTTATCCCTCCGGTTAAATATTCACCTTTCAAATATTTTTGAAGAATAACGGTTAAAATTATGACAGGTATCGTGAAAACTAAGGAAAAAGCTACTGCAGCTAGTTCGTTCCCCCTAGTTATATTTATATAGATTTCTACAGGTAAGGTTGGATGAATGGGGGAGAGAATAACTGCATATGTGAACTCGTCCCAAGAGAACATCCATGAGATAAGGAACGCAGCTATAATTCCCGGCAATGCTGTAGAAACGAGAATGTTTGCTATGTAGGATAAAGCTGAAGCTCCATCTATCCTAGCTTGATATTCTATCTCCTTAGGTATGGCTGAGAAGGTACCTTGCATTATGAAAGTTGCTAATGGTAATGTTATTAATTCTTGAACTAAGGCTAATCCTATTGGGGTATCGAATAAATGTAGTTTTATGAACTCTGCACTTATCGGTATTGCAACTACTATTCCCGGAACCATGTTCGTTATTAATAGTAAAACTAAAACGGGATAGGCTATCTTAGCTGGTAATCTACTTAATCCATAACCTGCGGGAATTCCAACTAGTAATGCTATAATTCCCACTAACGTAGCTACTATAAGGCTTTTTATAAAAGGTTGAAGAAAATTATATTGCGTAAACGCGAATATTAGGTTATTTAATGTAAATTGTTTAAAAATAGGTGGAGGATATAATGACTCTATCGTGTATTTTGCCGGGCTAAAAGCTACAAGCAATAATATGTATAGGGGAAATAAGAAGTATATAGTAAATATTGCGAAACCTACGTAAACTATTTTACTCATCTTCTCCCACCTAATTTTATGTTTAAGACTATTAGGACAGAGATAAAGGCTAGGAGTATAACTGCAGCAGCGGATGAGAGATATATTGTAGTAGTGGAGTAAAGCTCGTACGCAAGAGTAGTCAAGATAAGTGGATGAAATCCTATTAATACTAAAGGTAATGCAAAAATATTAAATTCACTAACTCCTCTTATAATTAGAGCTATTGCGATATAGGATTTAAGGTTAGGCAACGTAACGTAGAAAAATCTTCTCACTGGTCCTGCCCCATCTAATGAGGCAGCGTAATATAAATCCTTAGGTATTGACATCATCCCAGCTAGGAGTATCAACGCCACTATAGGTGTGTTTTTCCAACTATCAGCAATCATTACCACTAGAAGTGAGATGTAACTATTAGCGTACCAATTTACGGGATGTATCTTTAACATCGTAAGGAAGGTATTAGCGTAACCCCCAGCCGTTTGAAATATGAACGAAAATGCTATAGCTGAAACTACTGTTGCTACTCCCATTGGGACAATACTTAATGTGGAGAAAAAACTCTTACCTCTGAATTCCCTAGCTAAGATTGATGCTACACCCAAGCCTAACAATAACTGGATCAGAAGGGCTCCTATAGTTACTATTATTGTATCGATAATCGTACCGTATATATTGAAATAAAATAATTCTTTATAATTATTCAACGTAAATTGCCCATCTGATCCAATAAAGCTTAAAAATACTGCATCAAAAGCTGGATAAAACGCGAAAACACCTATGTAAACAATTGCAGGAATAGTAAAAAATAGATACCTTAAGTCCTCTCTATTCATAATTTATTCACCCGTATAATGGCTGGAATACCCCTTGTTCATACTCTTGAGCTACCGTTTGGTTATAGTTAGTTTCCAGATACTTATACATCTCAGCGTTAGCTTGGCTCAAAATAGCTGGAATTTGTGAAGTCGGTGCATGATTTACTACTATTTCATCAAATACTTGATCTGCTATTGTGTCCCAATAGCTTATCCATGGCACAGGTTCTCTGAAGAAAGCGTTCTGGAAAGCCTCTTCTTCTACTTTAAACAATGCTGATATGTTAGATGGTAGATTCTGATAAGCCTGTGAGTTAACCGCTGGCTCTCCCAATACCATTATAATTTCTCTCTGAACTTGTGTTGATAGTAAGTATCTAACGAATAACAATAGGTCATAAATGTGTGTCGCACCTTTCGGTATTGCTAAGACGTCTCCTCCTACTAGGTGGTCATTATTTACAGGACCAGCGGGACCAGGATAGAAACCAATATTTGATACATTTACTCCCTCAGATGCCATTACTGAATAAATATAAGGCCACTGATAATCCAAAATGTAATATTGTCCATCAACTAAACCTTTGTAGCTTCCCCAATAACCATGGATGTACTCTGGATTAAAGTATTGAGATAATTCGTCTAAGAAGGTCATAGCTTGAATATCCCCACTATCATTGAATACAAATGGATTTCCTCCAGCTTGAACCATCCACTGATAAAGCTCAGTAGATGTACTTGCCCCACCATGGCCTTGGAACATTACGGGTTTAGCACCCGTCTTCTCATATATGATCTTAGCGTCTTGCATTAACTGGCTCCAATTTTGAGGGACGGGCAAATTGAGCTCTTGGAAGACTGTTTTGTTATACCAGACTAATGGGATGTTTCCTCTGAATGGAATGAAATATATGCCGTGATATACGCTCTCCTCATATTTCATTAAATTGGTCATAGATGGAATCATACTAGGTATCTCTATCATTGACGAATATGGTGATAAATTCATCAAGTCACCGGCGTATAATAACTCTCCTATTACTAAGTTATCCTCAGCTATCACTACCGGACCCACATCCCCAGCTTTCTCTAATGCTTCTATGCTATTTACTATGTCACCCGCACTTTCAGATACTAGATTCACCGTTATATTTGGATACATTTTTTCAAACTGAGGAATAATTAATCCATCAAAGACCTTAGCTTCTGACGGGGCTAGGTCGTCATAATATGTTATAGTTACGTGTTGAGAAGTGACGTGGTGTGACGTAGTTACGAAATAATATCCTGCACCAGCTGCAGCAGCAACTACTATTATTACTACGATAGCTATTACGAGAGTCCTACTTAATGCTCTATATAGAATTTTTTTATACATTAGTAGACACCGTATTACATTCTACTTTAATTATATAAAAATTTATCCATAAGTCATAAGAAGTTTATGTAATTATAAATTAATTTAATATTTACTATAATACTTATATAGTATATGTTCCTAACATTTAGTAATGTAGGATAAAATAACGACCGTTGATTAACCCTACTAGTAAAATTCAAAAATGGAAAAGTATTAGTTAATATAATTAATATAAATATTTTTTAAGATTAAAATAAATTATATAATGTGAATAAGTAATTAAGCCCAAATAGTAGAATAATGAAGAATTGTTATAGCTTCTGCCCAGACACTAGTCCAAACTTTGGGTAATTACTCTATAAGCATTTTTCCACATTAACTGTTCCTCATGACCTTCTATAGCCTTTACTAACTCCCTTACTTTAAGTATATTCTCAAAGCCTTTAGGAACTTGACTAATGCCTAAAAAATCAGTACCTAACGCAACGTAGTCCCAACCAAATGACTCTCCTATGTATTTTACGTTTTCTACGATAGAATTTATATTTGCCTCTCTTAAAGTGGAGACTATTGCGGTAATTCCTATGACTCCTCCAGTTTTCACTACAGCCTCTATCTCCTCGTCGTCTAAATTCCTCTTATGATCCTTTAATCTTTTAACATTTGCGTGAGAAACTATAACAGGCTTTTTAGTAATTGACGCAACGTCTAATACTGTCTTCTTACTGGCATGGGCCAAATCTATTATTATACCCAGAGAGTTTGCAAGCTTAACTAATTCCTCGCCTTCCGACGTTAAGCCATAATCCTTCTTAGACATACAAGATGAGGCAAACTTATTATCATAGTTCCACGTTAAGCCTAGGTTTAGAACGTGTAATTCTTTTAAAATGTATAAGTCAGTATAATCTCTTAAAACGTCCGTACCCTCTAAGGATAGTAATAGTTTAACTCCATTATTACTAATGTCATCCATACTCTTAATTATTTTGGCAACCCCTTTTCTGTCTAAGTAATAATAAAACTTAATTTGGTCTATGAACAATTCGAACGAGAAATTAGTGGATCTCGTAAAATTGCCATAGAGTTTTGTTAACTCCTCACTCCTCTCATCTATTGTATCTACGTGCGGAAATATCGATGCGAAAACTAAAGCGTCTTTAAACTCATTGAGCATTTTAATGCTAGATTGATAATCTCCATTAATCACATCAATTCCCTGTTGGTTGGAGTAAGCTAAATCCTCATGTAAATCTATTAACATTTTGTAAACGTTCATTTCCAAGTATTTAAGGACATCGCTCAAATTGTCTAATAAATCCATGAGATAGTCAAGACCTAAAGTTTCTCATAGCATCCACATCTTAAAATTTTTGAGAGAACTAACTACATAAATCTAGAAATGTTTAAAACCTTGTAAACTATATATGCGTCGATGTTAAACAAGCTAATCCCATATTGGGTCTTAGTATTCTCAATAGGCTTTGGCTGGTTCATATTATCTCCTATCATACCAGTATTGAGTAATTTGTTCAAAGTCTCAATTAGCTCAATACTGTTAATTATCTCGTCTTACGGATATTCAATGGCAATTTTGGGAATCCTAGCAGGCTACTTATCAGCCAGATTTACTGTAAAGACTTCTCTAATACTTTCTAGCATTATCTCATTGATTGGACTTATTGGCAGAGCACTATTATTGAATTTCACTACTTTTCTAACCTTTGGGATAATAGCGTCTCTTGCGTATCCATTAGCAGTTGCTCCAGTGGGGAGTATAGCTGAGGCATTCTTTAAAAACAGATCACATACAATAGTGGGCATAAGTATTGGCTTACTTTTTTTGGGAATGGCTATGGGCTCTTTCATTGGACCTTTTATATATGATTACTTAGGTTTATCTTTAACTCTATGGATCCCAACAGTATTGTCCCTTATAGCGTTTATATTAGTTTTACTAGGTACAAGGGATTACCCTAAGAACTTTAAGAGGTCTTTAAGGGGAAGTTTTAATCTAGGAATGATAAAGAACTGGTACGTAGGATTAGCAATAGCTTCAGTTTCAGTAATGTTCGGGAGTATAGCGTCAACAGTATTAATCTTACATAAGGTAATTCCCTTGATTGCCATTAGTTTAGGAGGATTATTTGGAGGATTAACCTTCTTAGGATCAGCTTTAGGAGCGATTATATTGCCTTCCATATTCGAATCCTTTAACTTAAGGCTAGGGTTAATCATTGCAGCATTGCTTTCCTTCATATCTATAGTAATAATGTCGATGAGCTTAACCCTTAACTTATCATTTACTCTAATAGGCTTAGGTTACTTCCTATTTGGATTCTTTGGCAATGCCTATTGGTCAATGGCACTAACCTCTGTTACAAACTACGTTTCAGATCCTGCAGATGCAGGGTTAGCTACTTCGATGTATAGTGCAATTACTAACGTAGGAGTTGCAGTGATTCCCGTATTTATGAGTAGTTTATTTGATAATCTATCAACGATGCTAGAGGGCGATGGTATAGTAATAATTATGGAACTAATAGCCTTTATACTGTCTTTCACTTTAAGGGTTAAGAAAGTAGAAACGTGATTAATCATCAACAGTATATTTTCTTTTCTTTGTGATAATAAGACGCTTTTTCCCCTCTTCAATATAATAATACAGAGGATTATCACAAATTTCCTGTCCTTTAATAATTACACAACCAATAGTACAAGCTATCTTTTTGTACTCTCGCATATTTTACTACATAAAAGATTATATATAAAAACTTTACTATAATTACTTATTAGTATATGTGTTGATTTTTAAAGCATTTTTTAAGTGTTAATTGTTAGTTCTTAAAGATTTTATACTTTACGACAAATTATTAATGAAAGGTATTAAGAGGAATATATATATAAATGAAATATAAATATTTGGGTGAGAAAATGTCCGAGCTTCAAGGAGCATTATTATCTCACATAGCATCAATATTTGCTGGTTTAACAAGTTGTGGTAAAGGGACAGTAATTTGCGATACAGGTACAGTGGGTTGAGGTGATTAATAAAAATGGGAGAAAATGAAAGAGACCTTTTTTATATTTATACTACATTAACGTGTAATCTATCTTGTACACACTGTTACGTTCCTTCCTCACCTAAATTGATTATTAAAAATGAACTCTCTTTAGATGAGTTTAAAAAGATCATAGATTACGCTGAAAAATTAAAGGTTAAAGAAATTAGACTAACAGGGGGAGAACCACTTTTAAGAAAGGATATTATAGAAATAATTAATTATACAATTTCCAAGGACATTACGGTAAGTATAGAGACTAATGGTCTTTTAATAGATGATAATTTTCTGAAATCAATTTCTGACCTAAGCAAAGTACATATAAGTGTAAGTTTGGATGGCCCTAAGGAAGTTCATGAAAGTATTAGAGGAGCTAACACCTTTGAAAGAACAGTTAATTCCTTACACCTTTTAAAACAATATAATGTAAAAAGGACAATAATAACTACCCTTGTAATAACAGACTGGATATATAATGAAGAAAAAATAAATAGTTTTATTGACCTCCTTATTAACCTATCCCCTAATGTATGGTACGTCCACGTATGGGTAAGCCCAGAGGGTAGGGCAAAACTACTTAAGCCTACTAAGGTTAAAGAGATTTACGATGCAATAAGACTATTCTATTCATTAAGAATAAAATTAGATGGAAAAATTCCCATAGTCTTAAACGTTCCCCCAGCAGTAATTCCAGAGGAATTTACCGAATTCATGCTAAAGGACACTCTATTAAATTTGGGTTGCCATTGGTGGAGAATAGCTGGAATCAGTAGTAATGGTAATGTATCAATCTGTCATAGATTCACACTATTCCCAGAAATGAGAGCTGGAAATGTGAGGAGAGATGACTTAAACAAAATCTTCTCGCACGAGATACTCAACAGAAAGGAAATAAAGCTTAAGGGTATCTGTGGAAAATGCCTAATAAAAGACTATTGTAGAGGCTTTTGCAGAGCTGATGCATACGAGTTCTACAGGGACTTTAACGCACCACATCCATTATGTCAACTATTTTATGAAAACGGTCTCCTTAACAGAAACTTCATAGCAGGGGAGGAAGATGACGGATGACAAGCGTAGAAAACTTACACTTAGATATTATATTTACACGGTAGACTACTTGACCAGCTTTATAAGCATGGTAAGAAATTTAATTTTCCCGATTTACGCATATGAGTTGGGATATTCTCCCTTAATAATTGCCTCTTTCTTTGGTACATATTATATACTATCCGCGATATTATCATATCCATCTTTATTCGTGGTCAAGAGAATAGGGGCAAGAAATTCAGTATTATTATCTAATCTAGTAGACGCGATATCGCTTCTCCTGTTATCATTTAATTCCTTAACGTTCTTCTATTTATCGTTTGGACTACTGTCGCTAGCCCAGGTCTTTATAACGCAGTTTAGAACACTAATTGTATATAATTTTGATGAGAATGAGTTAAAGGGAATCTACTCAAAAAGGTATAGTATCACAGTGATGGGCTACTTATCTTCTATAGGCTTATCAGCTATTACAAATTATTTCGGAATAGTCAAGTACATATTCTTACCGTTAGGGATATTTTATTTAACTACAATATTCTTCATCTTATTGTTTAGACCAACTACGTCTGAAGTGAAGAATTTCAAATTAGTACCATCTAAGGAGGCTATTTTTGTAGTGATTATACCTAGCTTCATAGCTTCTTTTGTAACTGCTATAGTGATGAAGCTACTTCAAGTCTTTTATTTAAAATTAGATTTAAATGGCTTTACTGTAAGCATAATATATCTGTTAGAGTATGTTGTAAATCTAATATCGTTTAGAGTAGCTGATAAGGTTAAAGAGGAGACTTTGATTAAGTATTACATCCCATTTTCTATTATCTCAAGCGTTCTAGTCTCTTTAATATCATTAAGAATTTATATAGCGAGTGTATCAGCACTACTGGCATCAGATTTTATTGATGCACTAATAACCGTTGTAAACTCTATCCTATTTGTTAAGTTATTGAAGAGACTTGGCCAGGTTGAAGTTAGTAATGTATTGCAAGAAATGTTCGGAAG
>NZ_QIMI01000002.1:0-39009 GCF_007050195.1 Sulfolobus sp. B1
GTACCGTTACTTCAAACTTACTCTCACACTCTGCTGACTACAAGATCTCCGACGATAAAACAACCCTAGGTTGAACAAGGTTGATCAAAAAAGATAATTTCTTCTACTTATCATTATCCACTTCATTATCAACCTTTGGTAACTCTCTATGGATTTTCTATCTACCATTAATCCTCCTGAAAATTGGTTTAGACGTGACACTGCAAGGAATCATATACTCAATCGCAACGATACTGGGGATTATCTTGTCTCCAGTCTCAGGAATATTGGTGGACAGGTACTCTGCCAGGCTAGTTCTCTTTTCCTTCACCACCTTAGCTTCCTTGTTAAACCTTATTTTGTACTTCGGAATAACTTACAATTTAAGGGATTTTTTACTAGCTTGTGTAATCCTATATTTGAGTTTAATTCCTCCTTTCATTTCGGTAGCATCTAAAGTAATATTGGCTGAGTCTAAGAGACCAGCCCAGGCATATGGGTTATTCTTATCTATAGCCTCAACACCAAGCATTATAGGACCATTCCTAGGCTCTTTTCTGATTAGTAATGGCTTGTCCCTTCTTATCTCCTCTTTTATTAATGTCGTTAGTGCGGTATTGAGATTAAAGGTCTTTGAAGTGAAAGGAAATAATATTGACCAACGCGGAATAATTTCCGGAATAATCTCGGCACTCATGCAGCTTAAACAAAAAAGATTAATGATTTTATCCATTTCCTTGGGTCTGTTTTCCCTTATAGCCTCACCTGACAGTTACATACTGATAATCTACAGCGTTGACCACTTAGGCTTTGATAAAACGACCTTAGGCATATTCTATTCAGTCCAAACCTTATTATATACAGTCGTACCTGCATTGATAGGGAGAATCGCTTCACGGAAAACCTTGATATTAGCGTATATTCTTGAGGGGATTTCTTTTTACTTACTCACAGTCACGGGGTCAACAATTGTTGGCTTTATGATTATGACCCTCTTGGTGTTTTCAGCAATAGCATGGGAGGTATCGTTTTTTGGGGAAGTGGCTAAAATTGGAGGAAGGGGAGTAAAGTTTGGGATTTTGTCTGGCATATCAAGTTCATCTACAGCCATTACCTTGAGATTTTCAGGTTACTTATACCAGATTAGTTCGACCTTGTTATTCTACTCGTACGTAGTGTTGATCCTCTTCTCGTTGCTAGCGTACATAATTGCGTTATACAAAGGCTCCTAACGTTTCCTTAAAATTGAGAGAGATGCGCTTAGGTTATTCTTCTCCATTTTTGTATCAACGCCATTTTACAAAATTTTTGTAAAAATGTTTTTTCTCATATTCTTGAAACTTATCAGCTAACTCGTTAGCCTTCAAACGTATCAGTGTGTAGTCAGTGAACCTTGATTCATGTTTACAAAAGCTACTCTGACTACATTAGATACTCAATTATAAGGGACCGGATAATCAGTACTTATCGGGGACGTATAGTGTGTTGACAACAATTTCATCCATCTCCATAAAATTTTATTCCAACTTATGCCAATAGATTTCGAGTAAATTTTGTTGAAGAATATTTTTAACCATCTCGTCATTGTGTTTCTTGTTAAGTAAGGTGAGTGTTAGGAAATCAAACCTATTCATCTTCTCGCTCTAATAAATAACTCGCCCTCACCCAAAAAAATACTTTTCCACAATAAAGAAAATTCAATATATATCAAACCAAATTGTTGTCCACACACGCCTTAAATGGCGAGGTTTGCCGTTCTTTTTATCACGTCTTACGTATTAGTAACAATAGTGCTATAATTACTATGATAATTATTATTCCTATAATTACATAAGCAATGGGAAAAGATGTAGTATGATAAGTAATTGATGGTGTAGTGGTCGTAGCAATCTTGCTTGTACTCAAATTTGACGAAGGAATTATAGATGTCGTTGTAGTAGTTAATGTTGAAGTAGATGTAGATGAAGTACTTGTTGTAGATGTTGTAGTTGTGCTCGTTGTAGTAGTTGTCGTAGTACTAGTCGTAGTAGTACTAGAAGTCGTAGTAGTCGTTGTAGTTGAAGTACTGGAAGTCGTAGTAGTTATACTAGTCGTAGTAGTACTGGAAGTCGCTACTACGCTTATGACTAACACGATTACTTGAGTTTCTGATGCTGAAGACTCAAGCTCATATATATAGCCTTGATTATATACGGCAATTTCTAGATGTCCAGATTGTCCAGATGATTGAGATGAATGTTCATAAGCTATTGTGCCATTATAATACATTATAATTGTGTTGATCTCTGATAATAATGGGTCAGTAGAAATATAATTAACCCCTGATACAATTATATAATGATTAGCGAAACTAACAGTAAGAGGAGTTTTAATGTCCTTTATGTTAATAACCTTATATTGATTACTTGTTAGATTAACCCTCAATAGGTTGCTTCCTACAATAACGTATAAAGTATCATTTACGATTTTAGAAGAACTTGGTATAATAGTACCAGCTACGGGTATTTTGTATAACACTTTGCCATTAGAGACATTGAGAATGAGGGTAGACGAGGCATTTGATACTATTAAGTAGTTTTGTTCTAAAGAAGCCCCTTCAAATCCAACTACACTTATATTCCACTTTCCTAGAAGGTATATTGCAGAATTAAAGCTTCCAGTTGATGATAAAGGTGTAAGGGAAATAGAAGATGCTATTGAGGGTATTCCAGTAATTACTAATAATCCGTATTTAGTCTGATAAACATTAGTTACGTACGTTCCATTAAATGTGTAAACCTTAGTCGGTGTTATTAGAGTACTCTTATTTACACCTAATGATACGTATACTATCCCATTTGATGTCGGAAAGCCCATAGTGAAGTTATTGAAAAACTTCCAGCCAGTTATGTCAAAGCCATGTAGTATTGTAACATTTGCCTTAGCGTGTTCAATTAAATTTGTGGTATTTATAGGTATGAGTTGTGAAATGTTTACATAAATCGTATTAATTACTGCATATGATTCATTGTATATAAGGATCTCTGAAACTTCACTAACATTTGTGGCATATGGACTAAAAGAGTCAACTAGAAATCCTTCGCTTCTATTTACGAAATATATTAATGATGTTATGTTTACGCCACGAGATTGAAATGAGGTTGATACGAGTTCTGTCGTTACAAGGACACCGTTTCCGTAAGGAAACTCATAATAGCCTATGCCATTCAATGTTATTACATTAACCGTTTTAAGTTGTATTCCCGCGAATGCAATAAGCGATAACAAAAGAATTACAAACATTAAAATGACATTTCTTCTATTCATATTTTTCTCTGAATTTAAAGTGGTATATATATTTTTTGTTCATGATTAAATTGATAATAGAGAGACAAACCTCAAATTTTAAGGTAGAGTAAAAGTTATTAAGACAAAAATATCTCTCGTGTTACTACCCTCTGCTGACCTCTATCCCGCCCTAAAGGGCGAGGTTTGTCCTCCCTTTTTCAACTTAATGAAGATGTGTAGCTGATTATCACTCCAGCAATACCAGAGGTAGTTGTTAGACTATTTCCCAAACGGTTTTCAACAAAGGAGACTAATTAAGTTAGCTGACATAACATCAAAGATGTGGAACGAAGTCAATCATGAGGGAAGACAACAGTTCTTCAAGAAAGAAAAAGTAGACCTAAAAGGTACTTGAGACAAGTATTATGAGAAGTATAAAGGTGTATCGGGAGTTAATGCACAGCTATATTACAGAAGAATAACGAGGGTTGGTCAGCATTCTCCTCCATTATCATTCCTAATCTCTTCCACCAGAGTAACCCCTTAGACCTCAGTAGAACCCTCACCTTTAGGGCAAGTAGGAGGTCAGACCGCTTATAATTCCGCTAATTAATGCTATAGCTCCTAATGTGAATACAAGGAGAAGTATTCTATTACTCTTAGCGAACCTCAGCAACGACTCTATTAGAATTAGGCTGACTAGCGTAGCTACAATTATTGAAATTACCAATGCATTGAGACTTATAATATGTATTACATTAGTTACTGTATGCTTTGAGATAATAACCGAGACCCCTATAGCCCCTAATGCAGCTGGGATTAAGGCTAAGAATGATAGCCTAAAGGCTTCTTCAGGTTTTACGCCAAGTAATAATAACGCTGACGTGGTCATCCCTGACCTACTAACTCCGGGTAATGCTGCTAAGCCTTGAGCTATTCCAATTATTATGAAATCCTTAAGCCTCATGTCCTTTAAGCTTCTATTTGGGACGAATTTCTTTCTAGATAGGTAGATCACTAGCCCATCAATTATTAACACTAAGCCCAGAATACTCATTGGTATTCCAACTACCGGTCCAGTTATCAGATTCACTATAAATAGATAGATAGGAACTCCTACTATTCCAGTGATTATCGTAACCACTATTAAATAAACCAATAGTTTTAAATCACCACCTTTACCCAACTTCACTATTGCCAAAATAACGTTGTACACTTCTCTCCTAAAGTATATTATAGCAGCGAATATGGTTCCTATCTCCATGAACAGTCCAAAGGCATAACCTTGTGAGAAGGACAAACCCAAGATAAGGGTTGAGACCAATAAGATTTGGGTTTTACTACTAATTGGTATCCACTCACTTATACCTTGAACGATCCCTAAAATAATCCCAATTAAGATAGCGTCCATGTGTTGATCAATATAGGAAACGTTAAAAATTTTCCCTATATAGAATAAATAGGCTATATAATTCTATGTAACATATTTTTCAATATTCTAACTATATAGAAATATAAAGGGTAAAATTAATAATATTTATAAATAACATATCCTAGGTAATTGTAGATGAAGTATGAATCCATTTAAGCCATTAGACGATAAAAAGTTGAGTTGGTTTCACTGGAAGTCTTTGATAACCACTGGAATGGGAGTTTTCACTGACGGGTACGATCTATCATCAGTAGGCATAGTGTTATTAACTGTACTCTCAAGCTTCGGGATAACTCAGAAAAGTTCAGACTATGTTCTCTACACATCCCTTATATCTGGCTCTGCCCTAATAGGAGCAGCAATAGGAGCAATAGTTTTCGGTTTGCTCTCGAACATGGGCAGAAAGAAGTTTTATGGGATCGATGTGACTCTTCTAACGATAGGTGCTATTCTTCAAGCTTTCGTGAGCAATCCATTAGAGTTGGTTCTAATTAGACTATTATTGGGCATAGGGGTAGGGGCAGATTACGTCCTATCACCAATGATAATGGCGGAACACTCTAACGCTAAGGATAGGGGGAAAATTATTGCCTTAGGCTTTGGACTCTTTTGGGGCTTTGGTGCTACTACAGCTGCTTTATTATACTTAGCTTTGTCAGCAATTAACTTAAGTCCAGATTTGATTTGGAGGATAGTGTTAGCTTCTGGAGCAATACCAGCTGCTTCAGTCATTTATCTTAGAAGAAAGATTCCAGAAACTGCTAGATTCTTAGGAAGAGTTAAGGGAGATATACCTACCTTGAAAAACGTTGTAAAGGAGGTAACGGGACAAGAAGTTATGATAAGTAAAGACTTGAAGGATTATAATTCGTTTAGCTATTACTTCTCTAAATATTGGCGTAAGTTTCTAGCAGCGTGCATATTATGGTTCCTATTTGACATCGTGGCATATTCTGGAATCTTGTTCGGTCCCTCATTAATAGCTAAGAGTTTAGGAATAAACTCGGGCGTGTTTCAGTTATATATAGAAGCAATCTTCACTATTCCCGGAGGATTGATAGCGTTATCGCTCATAGATAGAGTTGGTAGGAAACCATTGCAAATTATCGGATTTATAGGAATGGCATTATCACTATTTAGCTTTTCGTTATATAAGGATTTCGCAGGACTATATTTCTCACCTTTAATTGCATTTGCAATATACGGGATGAACAATTTCTCATCACAAGTAGGACCGGGCTCAGTGAGCGCTTCCGGGATGTTAGGAGTTGAGCTAAGTCCAACGAAAGTAAGAGGATTCATACAATCCTTAACCGTTGCTTCCGGTAGAATAGGTGCAGGACTAACATCTTTCGTGTTTCCAGCTCTATTTAACGCATACGGAGAGTCCTTCGCAGTTGGGTTCTTAGGCAGTGTGGCTTTAGTCTCTGCCATAATAACTCTGTTATTCATACCAGAGACTAAGAGTAAGCCGTTAGAGGAAGCTTCGGGAGAAACGCTATTAGAGGAGGAGAGAATAATTAAGTAGTTAGTTTTTTATTCAACTGTTTCAATTTTTCAAAACATATGGAGGCAGGCAATGCTAAAAAAATTGTTTCTGTTCTTAACTTAATTATTTCTATCTCCTTACTCGTCTTGATTACGATAATAACTAGGACTGAATTCATTTTACCACCCTTTATTGCGACAGCTTCTACTAAATACGCTGATCCGGATTGGAAAATGAATAGAAACTTAACCGTCTTATCTTCCTATCTACTTTGTAGTGTGATAGCCGTCCTATTCTCCCTTTTTAATCTTAGCTCTATCGTGTACGCTACGTTAGCATCATTCTTATCCTTCCTCGTGGAAGTAGTTTTAAATATAGAACACCCACCCTCATTGTTAGTTACTTTTCTGGGTGTGTTAGAAAAGGTAAAATTATTTTATATATTACACCCAGTCCTCACTGGGGTAATCGTGATTGAAGGAGTAAACTACTTGTTAGTTAGATATTTGGAGCCAAAACTGAAGGGCATATGATATCCTCACTTTGTGAAGTGTTAAGGTATAATTAAAGATGAAAATTATGTAAAAAATTTATGAAATTGGTTGAAAAATAGCTTACGTGTTTAATTCTTTAAGTATTCTATGCTTAGGTTTTCCTTCTAGTATATTCTTTCCGTAATTGATAGTGTTTTTATATTCTTCACTTAGGGTGAATTTTTTAAAAGATTCTATATCCTTCCACTCAGTGTATATTAAGTAGTCTGTGGGATCTTCTACAGACTTGTAAAGCTTAGCTTCAATTAAACCTGAGTTCGTTTTCTTTAATATTCCTAATACCTCGAGGAATTTCTCCTCAAAGTCCTTTTCATATCCCTTCTTTACCTTATAATAAAGTCCTACATTTATCATACCTCATCACCTTTCTAACCATGCTTGTTAATCCCTCCTATAAACTACGTAATGGTATAAAGATATCGCCTCACCCAGCATTATGAATATTAACCCTAGATCGATCCCAAACAAGTTAGAAAGGTAGCCAGTTGCAGGTATTACCCACAGTTGAGAAGCTAATATGACTGCAAAGATGAAGAGGATGCTTATTAATACTTCAGCTATTTTCTTCTTTAGTTCTCTGTTTCTCGGCTTTTCAGGAGTTATTATGGTTTGCTCTTGTTTCTCAATCTTCAGCGCTATTGGCGATATATTCTTTATAGATAGGATAAATACTAACGTAAATAAGGTGAATGCAATTATGGTTAATAGTGACGGGGAAGCGATTAAAGTTACTAGAGCCCCACCAAATAATATAGAAGTTACCAAAAGAATTAAGATGCTTAACGGGTTAGCGATTGCTTTATTATTTGTTTTAGCAGGCATAACGAAAACTCCCACTAAAGTAATGATAGCCGGTGGTAAGTAGACCATCACTTGCTGGGCTATTGGTATTTCTACTCCAGGTGTTAAATCCCCCCAGATCGTTGTTTGTATTAGGTAGGTAATCATTAATATACCAAAGGCCGTGAATAACCTTCTCTTTGTTAGGCTTAGATAAGGCGATCTATCTATGAAAGGGACCAGAATTAGATATAGTAATGGGATGATAACTCCGATAAATAAGAATATCACAACGTCGCTTGTGAAGTCTGCTATCTTATATAGGAATAGGAAGAACCATGGAGGATAAGTTGTAATATGTGCTGCTGCTGGGCTATTAGGTGGAGGGGCAGGTTTAGGATTTAAGAAGGGATTTAGCTGCTGGGGTAAACCGTTTAAGTATGCTAAGGCGTTAGGTATTAGTAGTATGAATCCCCAGGTTAAGAAGATTAGTGACATCATATATACAAAGTTTCTAGGCCACCAAGGATTGAACTTTTGCCACTCTTCTTTTGTATATACTGCAGGAGCTTTATCCTTAACTTTCTTTGAAGGCATCATGCCATAATGTTCAGCTAAGAAGAAGTGGAAGGCGAATAGTAAGCCTATTAGGGCTACGAAGATTATGTGCCAAGCTAAGACTCTTCCATAATCTCCTGCATCATAGTTTCCAAACAGGATAGGAATGAAAATTGATAATCCCGGTATACTGCTTATTATACCTTCGCCAACGTCTACAGCACTCGTAGCTAATGCATCGCCAATAAGACTGTATCCTAAAAAGGCTGTTCCCAAAGTGAGTACAAGCATTATAACTCCAATTATCCATAACAACTCTCTAGGTTTTTTGTATGCTCCAGCAAAATAATTTCTGAACATGTGTACATATGCTAAGATTATCATAGCATATGCACCATAAAGATGACTATATAGTATTACGGAACCGTAGGGCACTTTCTGTATTATGAATTCGGTAGAGGAATATCCTGCCTCTGGATTATAGTATAATAATAAAATCAAACCTGAAATTACTGTATAGATGAACGCAGCAGCTACTAGTGAGCCTAACCAATAATTGACGTTATACATATAATCTGGTGTTCTAAAGAATGGTAAGTCATCCAATCCCAATCTTTCTCTAAACCAATCTGATACTCCCATAAAAATTGATTAATCAATCAAAAATAAAAAAATAAAGCGTTGGACTCATGACGAGAAAGGATTTTCCGTTTCAGTGACTGTTGTTTTATCTCCTACTGGACTTCCAAAACTCGAGCTTAGGTCATCAGTAGGATCTTGTGATGGTATACCATTACTACCGTTAGGATATGTCGCCACACCAACAGATCCTATTGCGTATAAGTAATCTGTTGAAGAGTCCCATTCTAGTATGACACTAGGCAAAGGTCTGACTGTTGGACCAGTTAATACAGCTCCTCCGTGATATGGATCATAAGTTGATCCATGACAGTCACAATGTATCAAAGCTGGTACATTAGCTTCTTTTGCCGCTAATAATGCTGCAGCAGTTAATTGATCTGGTTCTGAAGCTGTTAGCTGTCTTGGATTAACGTAGCTAGGAGGGTAAAAGTGGATATAAGGTGGAGTACAACCTAAATGTTGACAAATTGCTGAATAAGCCACTATTGATTTATTAGGACCTACCCCTCCCGGGAAATCGTAAGTTTTTCCAGTTTGAGGTACTACGACTTTAGTAGGTTGAATCTCAACTGGTTTTCCGCTAGAGTCCCCTAAGTTTATCAAGAAGTTTGGTTCACCAGTCATTGGGTATTCAAAAATTATTATGTATGGACTATTTACTGGTAAAGAAGAAGCTTTTATTGGATTTCCAGAGGAATCTACTAAGAGCGATTTCGGGAAACCGGTGGTCACAGTAACCGTAGGTGGAACGAGAACTCTAACCCCCGGAATGATTCCTACAACTGCAGCTGCAGCTATTCCAAATATCAAAGACTTTAGGAACTTTCTCCTCTTTTCATCTACACTACCTACGTTTTTGTTAGTGTAATTAAATAAATAGTCCTCCCCTTTGCTCACGAATTCTTTCACGTCAAATCTAGTCTTAGGATCTCTCATCTTACTCGCTAACTTCCTGAAGAAGGTTAAGTTAGAGTAATCTAAGATTTCCCTTTCTTCACCTTTACCTAATCTAAACTTTATCAAAATTAATCACTAAAAAATAAGATGGTTGGAAAAAATTTATCTTTTCCTCGTTGGACTAATAATATCAATTATACGTTTTTTCTCATGATAAGTCATTAGAGAGAATCCTATAATAGGGGATATCATATAAACTAAGATTAAGTATCCATCTATGCCTAAAAATACTGTTGAGATTATAATGAAATATCCTATGCCAGCTGAATAATTACCTTTGATTATCGATATTATAATTCCCATAGCCGAGAGACCTAAAGCTAATACTAGGAGCGTAATATGGTAAGGATTATAGAGGTCAATTCCAAGTGTTGAAGGTAATATCATGTCCATTAAAATTTCCAAGTATCTATTGTTAACTATTGAGTGTAATAAAAAGATGAATGGGATAAAAGCTAATACACCAGTAAATAAGCTAACGTAATTTCTGGCACTTCTCTTTTCTCCCCATAATATAACGTAGATTAAGAAACCTAGTAGTGAGATTAAATAAATTGTAATATAACTTGTAAAAAGCGCATGATGAAAAACGTTTAGTAGTATGGAGCCTAATAGACCTATATCTACCATAAACATTGTAGGTAATAAGAGAAGGGAGTAAGGCGAAGATTTAAGGATACTTTCGATCATTAATGAAATGCCTATTACTACTATAAATATTTCAAACGAGTACCAGAGGAAAGAAGTATTATAGTTTGGAATTAATGGAACGAATAGGGAGATTATGAGTGAGGCACTAATTAGCGTCATTAATTTATATTTCTGAATTAGTAATACCGATATCACGATTAGGGTGAAAAAGTACACATAAAAGAATATCCCACCTAGAGCTTCAAGAATTCCCTCATTTGGGACGTTAAGGGGAAGAATAGAGGGGTACATAAAGGCTTCCTTAAATGCGAACTGAAGGAAAGAGGATATACCTAAAATGATTAAAAAAAGGTTTAAATTTCCTTTCAACTGTTCAAAAAAGTTCATCTCCTAAACACCACATATAGTATTACCAGAGCCACTAGGGCAATAACTACTCCTACTATTGTGACGTAAAGTGTAGCTGGTGGTACGGCAGAAGTTACTGAAACTGAAGTAGTTGTTGTCGTCGTGGTAGTAGGCGGAGTCGTAACTAATTCTAACGTCAAGAAACTAGAGGTGATTGATTTATCGAATAATGTCTCACCTAACTTGCCTTGCCATACAGCAAATGCAACGTAGTATGTATTTCCTATAGATATATTTGGCATAAATGGTTCATAATCAGAAGGAACTGTAAGAGGTCTGGCGAACTCAACTATCCATGACCCGTTTTCATACTTTGCCCCAGTCCATATAAAGAATAATGACCCATTCAATCCCTCAGATTTTATTGGAGTATACCATATTCCGGCTGTGTCCACCTCATACATGTTAGTATTATTTGAATATAATGGAACAGCGAAACCGTGATCATTAGGATCAACATAGGGTAAACCAGTTAATGACTCGTTTTGCCAAATGTTTGCTTTAAATGCGGGGTCATAAGTAGAATTATTCCAAGTAGCACCGGATACCCACATCCATATATTCGCTGATCCCCCAGCTTGGGCTAAAGATCCTCCAGCATCCTTAAACGTTACTCCATCAAAATTTTGCCCGGGGTATTTTCCACCTATGTTCATGCCATCTTTAGTTGGTGTACCACTTCCTAAATACCACATTATTGCAGCCCTATCTGGATAATACCACGTTGAGTTGGTGTAGTAACCATAAAACATGCCATCACTATATAATAAGTCCTCCATCGGTCTCAATGAGTGCCATAGTAATATCGTTCCATTAGATAGTACGGTTATTTGAGTATTGTTTGGAGCTGGTAAAACTATTCCAGAGTAATTGAAAACTATCCTGCCCATTTCTTCTTTCCCATTTATTATTGAAACGTAATTGGTATAGTTCTTCTCTAAAGTGTACGTAGTTCCGGGGGTGAGCTCAATTATTCTAAATAACCCTGGACCAGAAGCATTAGGATATATACCAGCAGCAGCCGTTGACCAAACGTTAAATGCTGGCTCTGGTGCTTGCCATTGTTCGAGTATAAATATCCATGACCCATTCCAAGCAGCCTTAACTAAAAGATAGTGTGTTAATCCTGAAGTAGGAGCCATTGGTATATTAGCTGTTAAAGATATATTGATCCAAGGTATTTGTGCCCAATAGCTAGCACTGCCCGGGTTAGAGAGATCAGCGGAACCTACTACCTTATATACTGGTATTTGAGGAGAAGTCTGAGCTAATGAAACGTTTTCTATTGTGAAGATTACTGAAAGGAGGAAAATCATCAGTAATACTCCTATCGTTATCTTCGATTTAATTTTAACACTCATTCCTTTTCACATTAACTTTTTTCGTCTAAGGGTGTATTAAGCATAAAACGTTGGACTGATTATTTTAATAAGGTCGTGAGGACAATAGAAAGTATTTTGCTTAATAAAACTATTTTAATGGAATTTTTAGAAGGTTAGTTAGTGAACAATCGATTTTAATACCACGTTTTCATTATCTTTAATTGATGAAGGCTTTAGTATTTGATAAGAACGGTATTGAGAACTTAAGGTATACTGAATATAAAGATCCAGAAGTGAAAAGCCATGATGTTTTAATAAAAGTCGAAATGGCTGGAGTTAATCCAGTTGATTATTACACTGTGAATAGCCTTAAGGTAAATCCCTTACCTCATATTCCCGGAGTAGAGTTCAGTGGGGAAGTTGCAAAAGTAGGAGATCACGTAAAGAGTGTGAAAGTAGGGGATAAGGTAACAATCTATGGAAGAATATTTGATGGAACTTGTGATATGTGCATGGCTGGATATGAGACTGTGTGCAGGAATGGTGGAAGGATAGGAGTTGACGCTAACGGCGGTTTCGCAGAATATGTAGCAGTAGAGGAAAAGTATGTGTTTAAGTTACCAGATGAGTATTCGTGGGAAATGGGATCTAGTTTGACAGTAGCTTCTTTGACAGCATATCACGCTTTAAAAGAGGCTAACCTAAGACCGTCCGAAACAGTAATTGTATTTGGAGCTTCTGGGAACACTGGAATGTTCATAGTGCAATTAGCGAAGAAATTTGGGGCTAAGGTAATAGCCGTGAGCAGAAAATCATGGCTTAAGGATTTTGGGGCAGATCTAGTAGTTAGTTATGACGAGGTGGAAGAGAAGGTTAAGGATTTCACAAAGGGCAAGATGGGTGATGTGGTGATTAATTCATTAGGCTCTCAATTTTGGGATAAGAGTTTCTCAGTTGTTGGCTTAAAGGGAAGGATAGTTACTTTTGGTACCTTACTGGGTGCTGAAGTTAAGGTAAACTTAAGCCAACTATACTCTAAACACATAAGTATACTAGGAGTTAATAGGGGTAATAGAAAGGACTTCGTAGAGTTATTAGATTTATGCAGGGATTGTAAAGTAAAGACTTGGAAAATTTATAACTTAGAGAACGGTGTTGAAGCCTTAAAGGGATTGTTTGATGAAAAGAGGGATGGTAGAATATTTATTTCAATGCATTAATAATTTTTTAGCCTCATCGTATATGCTTTTAACACTTGGTATTACCGCATTTTCTAACGGTTCTGAGAAAGGTATTGGAACATCTGGCACTGCTAACCTCGAAATCGGTACTTTCAACTCCCTTAGCGTCTTACTTTGAATTCTGAAAGCTATCTCTCCGGTCATACCGTAACTCATATAATCCTCATCAACTATCAAGACTCTCCCAGTCTTCTTAGCTGATTTGATAATAGTTTCTTCATCTAATGGAACTAGAGTCCTTAAGTCTATCACCTCAGCCGAAATTCCATCTTTCTCCAACATTTCAGCAGCCTTCAAGCTCCTATGAACCATTAGTGCTGTTCCTATTATCGTTATGTCACTTCCCTCCTTTCTGACTTTAGCCTTACCGAAATCTATTTCATAAGGCTCATCTGGAACTTCCTCTTCAATGCCTTCAAAAGGTAAGAAAGGCAAGCCAGTTAGCAATTTATGACCGAATATAAATACTGGATTTTGATCTCTTAAAGCCTTGATCGTCAATCCTTTAGCATCATAAGGTGTTGATGGAATTACTACTTTAAAACCTGGCAAGTGTGCAAATATGCTATAAAGTACTTGTGAGTGCTGTGAGGAATCTCCGTAGCCTCCTCCAATTGCAGTTATTACGGTAATTGGCATAGGAAATTGTCCACCACTCATGTAGTAATTCTTAGCCATGTGATTGAACATCTGATCAAAACCAGCACCTAAGAAATCAACAAACATTAGGGATATTACGGGGTGTAAGCCTACTGAGGCTGCACCTACACCCATACCCATGAATGTTTGTTCAGTAATAGGCGTGTCAATAATTCTTTTCCTACCAAATTTATCAAATAATCCCATCGTAAAACCGAACACTGCCCCCCAGTACGTTACGTCCTCGCCTAGAACTACTATTTTATCATTCCTCTCCATCTCTTGTCTTATTCCCTCGCTTATAGCTTGAGCAATTCCTCTTATCCTCATGCGAAAACACCTCTTAAAGCTTCTTCTGGGCTAGGATACGGACTTTTCATCGCGAAATCTATAGCTTCTTGTACCTCCCTTCTAGCCTCTTCCCTTAATTTAGCTAAAATTTCTGAATCAGCGAAGTTAAGCCTTAATAATCTGTTCTCTAACCTCCTTATAGGATCTACTTGGGACCAAAACTCAACTTCATCCTTAGTTCTGTATTCCTCTCCATCTCCCTCAAAGTGTCCGACGTATCTATACGTTATAGCTTCAATCAGTGTTGGTCCAAATCCTTTCCTTCCCCTCTCAACAGCTTTCTTTGTTGTAATGTAAACGTCTATCACATCCATACCATCAACGAGGTAAGATGGAACGTTATATGCTAATCCCTTTTGATAGTGGAAAGTGGTTGACATTACAAATGATTTAGGGGTTGAATCAGCGTATTTATTATCCTCTATAACAATTATTAAAGGCAATTCCCAAGCACTGGCTATATTTAAGGTTTCTGAAAAGGTTCCATGGTTGGAAGCTCCTTCTCCGGCAAATGCAAAAGCTACATTATCCTTACCTAAATATTTGAAGGCAAAAGCAGCTCCAGCAGCTTGAGGAAATGAAGCACCTACAATCCCACTACAAGCGAAGTTTTTCTCTTTGTCAAATAGATGCATATGTCCTCCTTTTCCCTTACATAATCCATTTGACTTTCCAAAGATTTCTGAGGCTAATTTCTTTAGATCTACACCTTTAGCTATAGCGTGATGATGAGGTCTATGCGTACTTACCACTACATCGTCTAATCTAACGTTATATAAAGAGCCTACAGCTACTGCCTCTTGTCCGATTGATAGGTGCATCTCACCTCTTATAATTCCTGATGCCATGTTAAATGGGTTTTTCCCCTCATGGTATACTTTCCTAATCCCCTCTTCAAAATACCTTATTGTGACCATTTTCTTGTACATGTTTAGTAAATCATTTGGCTTTAAACCTGAGCTATCTATTATAAAATTTAAATCTTTTATCGTTGGTTCAGGTTTTATGATCATGAACATTATTATATTTTTCCTACTTAATAACCTTTCGTAGATAAGTCAATTAAATATCAAAAACTTATCTTTACCTAAAAATTTTGTAGGAAGAACTCATTCATAAATCACTTTTATTCTTCTCGTCATTGGAATGTCTTCTGCGATCTTCTCGTATGTTAGGGTATTTCCTATATTTATCTCATAAAGAGAAGTAGTCGAATATACGATCTTATTATCGTTTACTCTAGATATTGCTGTAGTTCCGAAAGTAGGCCTAGGTAATACAATTTCCAAAGTCCTTGACTCTAGACTATCATTAAATAGAAGTAATGGATGATCACTCATCTTTTGAGCTAATAATGTATTTCCTAGATCCTCGATCCCATGGAAATACCCTCTAGTTAATAGTCTAAAGTCACTCATATCCTCAGTTACATAAAAACCATTGGCAGTAGCTAAGAACAGTTTATTCCATTTAGGCAACAAATTATGTGAGTCAGCGAAGAAGTTAATTGGTTTAAGCGAGGAAAGTTCGTCTCCAACCAATAAGTTTCCCTCCTCTACCGTAGCAACGAACTTTCCCTTATAGATGGCTATATCCGTAATGTGAGCGTATTCTGAGTGTGGAAAACTCCAACCAAGCTTTTTTCCCTCTTCAGATAAATCGAGTATTTTCTTCTTCAAATCATCTAAAGTGTAAATTTTGGGTCCCTCAACTAAGGCAAAGAGTTTACCATTATATTCGTATAATCTCCAGCAACTATCATCCAACAATTTTTTACCGTTTAGAGTAACTCCGCTATCAGCAGAACACACATATAGATCTTTTCCTCTTAGCAAAAAATCGTAGACTTCCTCACCATCACAACAAACTCTCTCAACTTTTCCCTTTACTTCATATAATCCATTTTTAGTGCCAACTAAATACATAATAAGAAACTTAGCTTTAAAGGTTAAAAAATATAACAATCAATATTAAAGATTAGTTATCGAGTTAATAAAATGGTTAAGCTTAGAATTTATGATAGAAAGAGCGGTAAACCATGTCATTTATGGTGGGGAGGAGATCAGAAGCTAATATAAATTCTTTCTCGGAATCCTCAGAATTCTTCCAGAAAAAATTTTGCGAGGAAAATTAGTAAAAGCCATTATTATAGAGGGGAAATTACAAGCCCTAAAAGACATCAATCAGATAAGATTAATAAAAAAATATTTAAGTTGGGGCGTGAAATATGTTTATGATGTTATATGAAATATATAACAATTAAGGTTGACTTTTCCTCTAATGTGCCCATTTATAAGCAAATAGCTAACTCTATAATTGAACTAATAGCTAAAGGTGAGTTGAAACCCGGAGATAAATTACCTTCTATCAGAGAATTAGCTACAATGTTAGGTATTAACATGCTTACCGTAGATAAGGCTTACAAATACCTAGTTGATGAGGGGTTTTTAACAGTATACAAGAAGAGGTTCATCGTTAGGACTGACATCAAAGACGAGTACTGGAAGAATATGTTGAAGGTTGTAATTTATAGGGCAATAGCCTCGAAGGTCAGTAAGGAGGAAATATTAAAGGAAATCGAGGACATAGTCTCGTCTTTAAGGTGATGATCACGGTCAGTAGTATAGAACTTATCCTTCCAACATTCCTTACGATAATATCAGTAATACTAGGGATCTTCTATGTAGTAGCACCCTCTTTAGAACCACCAGACAGAGTGTTAGGTGCGAAAGTCACTGAAGAGTTCAGAAAGAGTAACAAATGTAAACAGATAATTAAGCAATACAGAATACGTGGTGTAATGATAGTCGTGATTTCCCTCGTATTAGGTGGGGTTCTACTATTTGAAGTCTCACCACTCGTACCATTCCCAATTATAATCTTGTTAATACTGGGAAGTGTAAATTACGTTACATCAAGGAAGAGGGTAATCCTAGAGAGGGGCGAGATAAAGGAGCCAAATGTTAGGTATGCTGTTATAGATACTAGTAAGAAAAAGGGGTTCGGAGTATGGTTCTTAGCATTACCTTGGTTAATCCTCCTAGGCATGTTAATCCTAGGTGTAGTCGACTACCATAGCATACCCTCTGAGTTGCCTTTCCACATTAACTCAAACGGAGTAATAGCCTATGCACCTAAGGATCCAGTTAACGTCTTACTTAATCAGATTATTAACGCTTTTTTGCTCTTTATCTTCACTATAGTGGGTATAGCAGTATATGTTTCAAAACCGCGTATAAACCCAGCCTACCCCGAAGAGTACTATAAATCTTACGAACGTAGCAAGGAATACGCAGTAGCAACTATAGGGATAATTGCAACTGGTCTCACCCTTCTCGAGAGTTTATTAACTTTATGGTCTTGGGGGATCTTTCCTTTAAACTCTATAAGCGTAGTATTACCACTCTCTATGGTTGCCTTCTTATCGTGTGCTATACTCGGTATTGTGATTAGCTTAGCGAAGATGAGTATCGAAGGTGGTAGGTACTTAAGGGAGTTGGAAAAACAAGGGAAACTTAAGTTGAGTAACGCTATAGAGGACGACGATAAGTACTGGAAGTTGGGGATGTTCTATTACAACCCTAACGACGACAGAGTAATTATACCCAAAAGGTTCGGTTCGGGCTACACGTTTAATTTTGGCAATAAGAAGGCTCTCATTCTATTCATAAGTCTACTCATGTTACCTATTGCAACAATTTTGATTGTCATTTTAATATAGCTTTTTTCCAGAGGATCAGAAGCCCTTAAGATGGGTAACGATATCGTATGTTTTTTTCCTAAACATGCTTATCCCCTTAGGAGAGGTATGAGGGCTATACACGGTAATTCAACTGTATAAACAGATAGAAAGAGCGACAAACCTCGCAGGGAGGAGGTCAGTCAAACTAGACTAGTAGGATCTATTCTCTTTATTAGGCTAACTCTATCATAATCGTGGTTTGTAGATATTATAGTCTTATCCTTATCATGTAGTAAGCAGGTCGCGATTTGGTAAGCCTCAAAGGTGTAAGTGATACCATATTGTTGCATTAAGGCTAAGGCTAATAAATCTACGTCAATTGTAGTAGGTACCCAGGTGAGGTTAGGAATGCTTATTAAAGCACCTATTTTACTTAGTATATCTGATATGGGTAACCTCTCCTCATCTCTCAGAATGTAGTAGATCTCATGAAGTGATTCCCTATTCGCTATTACCTCCATTTCTCCCCTTGAGATTTTAGAAAATACTTTATCAGCTACTTCTTTTAGCTCATCCCTCTCCTTTAGATGAGCCAGTATAACATCAGTGTCGATCAGCATTTTCTTCAATTTCCCTCTTCATATTGATCTCTGCATCATTCCTTAATTTAATGGTATCCCTCTCGGATTTTATAACGTTAGACGAAAAGAGTATTGGATCCTTAGGGATTGGTATTCCGATAAAGAAATTTCCCAAATCCAGTATAATGATTGAACTCATTGAGGAATAATTCTTAGGTAATTTTATTCTTCCTCTATCATCAATCTTTACTACATATCCCATACTTAAAATAATATTCCCCGTATTATTAATCTTTTCCCCACATAAAATAGTTAACCTTTTAATTATTCAAAGATCTAATCACTTAATGAAGTTAGAGAAATGGCATATTAAGATGATAATGCTCAACTTTCTGAGCTATACCTTTCTAGTTTACAACTACTCTACTATATTAGTCTTCAATTCACCCTACATTTCCTCTCAAATATTCTCAAAATATTCTGTAATCGGTGCTTACTCGGCAGTACTAATTAGTGTGATCATGAGAATACCGGGGTCATACATATTAGGTCCGTTGAGTGATAAATATGGTAGGAGGCTGATTACGAGAATTAGTGGGATTGGTTCGGTAATACCGTTGGTCATAGTTCCATTTATATCTCATAATCCCATTCTCATAATCTTATTGTATGCTATTCAAGGATTCTTCACTGGAGGATTAACCGCTGGGATAAACGTAATAGGTTTGGAGAATTTACCGGAAGAACATAGGGGTTGGTTCAGTGGTTCAGCCTTTTCAGTAGGTGGTTCAGCATATCTAATAGCATCCTTAGTGTTCTTCACACTATATTCAATTCTAGGTAACAATGGTTATGATAGCATAGGATGGAAAATTATGTTCTTCACTTCCATAGTTATGATACCTCTTTCTTTTTCTCTACCAGAGTCAATAAAGATCATGAAGAGTAAAAGGGTTAAAAACCCCTTAGGTCTATTAATCAAAAATTATAGAAGAGAGTTTATCTTCGCATCTCTAATGACCGGTCTATGGGCTTCCATTAATGCTGTAGTGATATTACTTCTACCTAACTTCCTATATGATAAAGGTTTGACAAAAGTTGAAGTTTCTCAGATAATTACCTTGTCTGGAGTAATTACAATAATTTCACCTTTCTTAGGTGGCTTATTGAGCGAGAGAATAGGTAGGAGAAAGGTGTCAATAATAGGTTCCATTCTTAACCTATTGTCTTCCCCAATATTTCTATTCATTAATTCCTTTAATTCAGCATTATACTTAGTTTCAATTCTGAGCTTCTTAGCCTTATTTGGGTCGGGAGGAATAATGGTCTACGTTAATGAGTTGTTTCCAACTAACATTAGGAGTTCGGGGGTTTCCATAAGTTGGAGTATAGGATTTACAATAGGTACACTGATGTCTGTAATAGTTTTATCAATCGTTGATATCATGACAGGCATAAGCAAGTTCAGTGTGGTCGAAACTTTTGCCTTGGCTATTTTAAGTGTGTTTGCTTTACTCTTAAGCGTTTTATCTAAGGAAACTAAGGGGAACTTAGAGAGATTTTAAACTTAAATAATGAGAAAAACCTCTCTATTCATGTCGAGGAGTAATGTAGGAATATCACTTTATTTAAACGTAAAAATCTGGTAAATTCCTTCTCTGGATAAAAACCCCTAATTTTAACATTAGAAATTTTATTCTATAAAAAAACTTCACGGTGGATTTAGGAAACTGAAGAAGAATATGAGGAGTTTAGTTTTTCTGTCCTCGTCCTTTTCCTTATCTTCTGTGTTTTTACCTTTCATCAAAAGTATAATCTATCTTCCAAATTTTTAAATTCATCTACTAATGCTTATACACAGCGAATCCTTTACTAAGAGTGTATACTCCTTCTTTTATTTCCCTTGGAAATTGATGTGAAGATGATAAGACTAAATTTCCCGTATAATTTACTTTTAGAGTTGATTCTGAAAATACATAAATTATAAATATTCTTTCGTATTTTACTATGATCCAACTATTTCCGTAATCTATGGATAAATTTCTGCTACATGGGGTTAAATACTCTCTTCTCACTTTTATCAAGTTTTTGTACAAGGAGAGAATCTCTTCATTGATATTCCAACTTAGTTTTGAAGCATTAAACGTCTCTTCAGATTGAGGATCAGTCGTTTGTCCATTATCCCTTCTCCTACCCTCCCTCACTCCTTGAATTAGCTTAGGATCAGAGAAGTCTGAGAAATAATAAAAGGGATTTTTCTCTGCATATTCTTCGCCCATGAATATCATGGGAATATATGGGGATAGTAAATATAGGGCAGAAGCTATCTTATAAGACTCTTTATCTATTAGCTCAATTAATCTCTTTCCATCTCCCCTATTTCCTACTTGGTCATGATCTTGGACATAAACTACGAATTTACATCCATCCAAATCCTTTACAGGTTTTCCATGAGTTTTCTTTCTGAACTTAGAGTATTTACCATCATATACGAACACGTCCCTATAAGACTTAACTATATCATCGATGCTCCCGAAGTCTGCATAATACCCACTTCTCTCTCCTGTCAAAAAGGCATGAACTGAGTGATGAAAATCATCAACCCATTGGGCGTCATTATTATAGCCACACTTTTCCTTAGGGTTTATGATCCTTGGATCGTTTAAGTCACTTTCAGCTATTACTATTCTCTCGTATTTATGCACAACATCAGCTATATCCTCTAGGATATGTTTTGGGGAATTATCAATTATAGCATGAACCGCATCCAGCCTAAAACCATCAACATTATAATCTTTAATCCAAAACTCAACATTCTCAAGTACGAATTTCCTAACCTCGTCGCTTCCACTATCATCGAAGTTAAAGGTTAATCCCCAAGGTGTCGAATACTTACTTGAGAAGTAGGGTCCCAATAATGTCATGTAATTTCCCTCAGGTCCAACGTGATTGTAAACCACGTCTAATATTACTGCTAACCCTCTCCTATGAGCCTCGTTAATAAACTTTTTGAAGGATAACGGACCGCCGTAGGAGTTTTGCACTGCATATAAATAAACTCCATCATACCCCCAATCCCTTTTTCCAGGGAACTGAGCCACTGGCATGACTTCAATTGCGGTTACTCCTAATTCTTTCAAATAATCAAGCTTACCTATAGCGCTCTCAAATGTCCCTTCTTTAGTAAACGTACCAACGTGCAATTCGTATATTATGAGGTCATTCATTTTAACCCTTGAAGAGGGTAAAAAATCATAATTGGCTGAAATTATCTCTGAATAGCCGTGAACTCCTTCAGGCTGATACCTTGATGCAGGATCCGGTATTTCCATTTTATTATCTAGAATAAATTTATATCTATCTCCGACACTTACATTGTTAACGTGAACTCTGAAATAACCTAAATCGTCTCTTTCCATTTCATAAACTCCCTTACCTAATACCTTAACTTTTACGTCTTTCTGATATGGAGCCCACAAGGTAAAGGTTACGCCATTATCTTCAACTTTTGGACCAAATGAAGTCATAAATAACAGTTGTAAAGATTAGCTAAAAATATCGTGGTATAAACTGAACTTCCTTCCCACCATATCCCTTTTGCGAGTATTGAAAAATTAACAAATCATGTTGGACATTTTGAAAGAGCGAGAATTTAGTATTTTTCAAATTATAGTTTGAGCTATAGATCCAGCTAATATCATCATTGCGATCGATATTAGCAAAAAGGTTATGTTGAGCTTTGATAGTTTGGCTATTGAACTCCTCAGCTCTAGCCCAGCTATATCACCCTCTTTTACGTTCATGACTAATCTAATCCTATTACTCATCACTATGCCCGAGCCAAAAGCTAGCAATCCGAAAGCCCCTCCTATTAGGTTTAAGAAAGCTCTAATCCTAACACTAAGGTTTTCATGTAATACCGCGTCCACTATAAATAGGTTTCCTTTGTATGGTATTAAATAAATATACGCGAATATAATGATACCCGTTATGATAGTAATTACAGAAGAGATCATGAAGAACTTTCCCATTTTTTCGTACTGCTTCTTATCCTGAGGCTTTACTAAGAAGTTGAGAAATGCTGCTCCAGCCCACAATGCTCCAAAAAATCCGTGAATCTCATTTAGCACGTCAAAGATTACATTCATAAATTTCAACTCCTTTAAGAGGATAAAAACTTTAGCCGGAGTAATAGGTTTATCACATTAAGATAAAAATTATAATAAAGCTTAATATTTCTTTAGGACACATAGTAAAATAATTTAAGATAATGAAAAAGTTACAGAAAATCTACGATAAGGAAAAATTTATTATTCACAATATCTAATAATATTTTATGAATAAGATTCTTCTAATAAGTATAATACTTGGAGCTACAGTAGCGTCGATAGTTGGTTATGCATATTACACGTACTACTATTTGCCTAACTACTATTATCAACAGTCGTTATATTATTATAACCATCAGTTAGGAATGATGGGTTATGGAGGAATGATGATGAGTGGTAGTATGATGGGTGGGTATGCCAATCTCCAACAAATTCCCATAGGTGAAAGTTATACGCATGCTGAAAACTCCTCTTATGTAAAAATATTTCCCTCAAACGATTCCATAATATTTTATACAAAAGATATTAATTTAGTTATATTATCTATGGGTCATACCAGAGCTTACAATCTAACCCATTATATACCTCCTTCCAATATGCACGCAGAAGATAACGTTTTCGTAATTGATGGTCTAATAAATCCAACACTTGTGATCCCACAAGGTGCAACAGTCCATATAACATTAATTAATCTAGATGAAGGTGATTATCACAATATTGCTATAACTACGCTTAGTCCCCCTTATCCTTATTACGTTATGATGTATGTGAGAATGAACATTCTAACCATGACCCCTATGTTACCTCCGGCAAACTATAATTCCGGTTATGCATATTCATTCTCTTCTAACGTCGTATTTTACAACCCTGGAAATTATTACTACATATGTGAGTATCCCGGACATGCAGAAATGGGAATGTATGGTGAGATAATAGTTTACGGGTGAGATTAATGGAAACTTATCAAATATTGGGTATAGTTGCCTCAATATTAATATTGGTATCGTTATTCATCATGATGACTATGTCCTTCCCATATTATGGAATGATGGGAGGTAGATTTGCTATGATGAGAGGTTTCTTCTTCATGCCATTCTTTGTCGCGATACCATCGTTAGTACTAGGTTTAATTGGTTCGCTAATTTCAGATAAGCAGGTTGGGGGGATATTATTAATAATTGCGTCAGTCCTATCGCTACCAGTATTCTTTGGATTCTTTGGTGTTTCCTTCGTTCTTCTTCTGATAGCTGGTATATTAGCGCTTACTACTAAGAAAACATAAATTGTTGTAATGTACAATCTCATCCGTATGAGACCTTACATAATAATATTTTCAACAGTTTCGATTGACGGTAGGCTTGCTACCAAGACCGGTTATAGTGAGTTAAGCTGTCCTTATGATAAGCAAAGACAACATGAATTAAGGACTGAGGTAGACGGCATAATGGTCGGGGCTAATACGGTGAGAGTAGACAACCCATCTTTAACTATAAAATATGCTAAGAGGAAGGATAAAGATCCTCTAAGGGTTATAGTTAGTAAGAGCTTAAACTTAGATCCTTCGTACAAGATTTTTTCAGTCCCACCTCCTACAATAGTATATACCATGAACCTCAATTCCCACATAGGTGAAAATTTGAAGAAAAAAGGGGTTATTATAAGGACGTTTAGCGAGTTTAAGGAGATATTTGAAGATTTATACACCAATTTCAATGTCAAGAAATTAATGGTAGAAGGTGGAGGAAATTTGATTTGGAGCATTATTAAAAATGATTTATATGACGAAATTAGGTTGACAGTATCTCCAAGAATATTTGGAAATGGGGTAAGTTTCGCACAAGGTGAAGGATATATAGGGAATGACTCACCAAAATTACGCTTGGTTGATTTTAAGCTATGTGAGTGTGGTAATGAAGTGCATTTAATATATAAAAAGCAAAGTTGAGACAACTCTAAATAATTCGTGTACTTATACTATTTTCATCTGAAACTTTCTATATCTTTTCCGTTTTAAATTAAGGACTGGAACTTATTATGGTTCTTCATGATCGAAGTCCTCCGTTTCAAAAATTAATAAATTCTCAATTTTCTAATTTATATAAATAAATACTGAATATTTTTAATATTATTAAAAATTCTCTATTACAAAGTTATGGAAAGTCTCGCCATATATGGTGGAGAGGAAGTCGGCGCAATAATTATATTTTTCCATTACTCTATCATATCTATGCTTGGTTACTATATGTTCCCGGATGTCAGAGGTAACTTGTTAGCCTTCACCTCTGACGATGATATCTGGCTGTTAAACCTTGAAAGGAAAGATAACAGACCTATAAGGTTAACTAGCGGGTTAGGAGTGTCAATAAGACCAAAAATTAGCCCTGACGGAAAAAAGATAGCTTTTACTGCGCTTTGGTTAAAGAGTGGCAAGTCAAGTTCAGATGTTTTCGTCTTAGGGGATGGGGAAGCCAAAAGGGTGACCTATTTTGGTAGAAATAGTAGAGTTGCCGGTTGGTTGTCTGAAAACGAGATATTGGTAATAACTGACTTTCACACTCCCTTTACTCAATGGACTGAAGCCTACAAAGTTAACGTAAATGATGGAAGTTTTGAGAAGCTTCCCTATGGTATAGTTTCTAACATCGTTATGAGTAATGATATTATAATCTTAGCCAGAGGGTATCAAGATTTACCTTTCTGGAAGGGTTATAAGGGAGGAACTAAAGGTGAGCTTTGGATATCTTATGATGGAGGTAAGTCCTTCAATAAATTCGTTAGCTTAAATGGAATAGTAAGTTGGCCTATGATCGTGAAGGGTAGAGTGTACTTTTTATCTGATCACGAAGGGGTGGCTAATCTTTATTCCGTAGATCTAGATGGAAAAGACTTAAAGAAACATACAAACTTTACCGAATACTATTGCAGAAATGCTAGTTCTGATGGAGAGAAAATAGTTTTCCAGAACGCTGGAGACATTTATATATATTACCCTGAGAAAGAGAGTCTTGAAAAAGTCGAAATAGATTTACCAACAGATAGGAAGAAGAGACAACCTAAATTCGTAAGCGTAACTGAATACTTAACTGAAGTCTCGACAAATAATAATTACGTAGGTATAATTTCGAGAGGAAAGGTTTTCTTAATGAAACCTTGGGATGGACCATCAGTACAGTTAGGAGAGAAACAAGGTGTCAAATATAGACAAATTCAAATTTTACCCTCTAACGAAGTGTTAGTTGTAAACTCTAATGATGATAAATTAGTAATCCTTGGAAAGGATAGTAAAAAGATAGACATAGATTTCGGAAGGATAGAGAGAATCAATGTTTCTCCAGACGGTAAGAAGGTATTAATATCTAACAATAGGCAGGAATTATGGCTTTATGAGATTGAAAATAATTCAGCCAAGTTAATAGACAAGAGTGAATACAACATTATTTTTGAGATGGACTGGCATCCAGATAGTGAGTGGTTCGCTTACTCCTTCCCAGAGGGTCATCAGGTACGTTCTATAAAGTTAGGTCATATTTCTGGTAAGACGATAAGAATCACTACTCCATATGGTTATGATTTCTCGCCTTCTTTCGATCCAGATGGTAGATACTTATATTTCCTTTCAGCCAGACATCTAGAAGCAACAGATGATAAGGCTATTTTTAACCTATCCTTCCAAAAAGTCGTTAAACCATATCTCGTAGTGTTAAGCAATTCTTATTCTCCTTTTAATCAACCATTAGAACAAGTAAGTGATAAGAAGGGTATAGAAGTTGAAGGAATTCAAGATAGGGTATTACCATTCCCAGTGAATGAGGATAATTACGTTAAGATAGCGGGAGCTAAAAACAATAAAGTCTTCTTACTATCTTACCCTATAAGGAATGTCAGATCGTTTAGTGATGAGGGAAACGGAAAACTAGAGGTTTATGATTTAGATTCGAAGAGTAAAGAAACCTACGCGGATAACTTAAATGATTTCGTACTATCAAATGATAAGTCAAAGATCATACTAATGTTTAAGGACACGTTAAGAATGTTTGACGTTAATTCTAAACCAGATTTGAACTCTCAAGGGAGGAAAGGAGGGGTAATTGATTTAACGAGGGTTAAGGTGTTAGTAGAATTCGATAAGGAATGGAGACAAATGTTAAGAGAGACATGGAAGCTAATGAAACAGAACTATTGGAATGAGAATAAACTAGAAGGATGGAACAGTGTATTGCCTAAATACGAGAGATTATTAGATAGGATAAGTACGAGGTATGAATTGTCAGATTTAATACAAGAGATGCAGGGAGAGACTAAAACGTCTCATTCCTACGAATTTCCTTATGACTATGATACTCAAGAGCCATTACAAGTAGGAGGATTAGGAGCTGAATTTGAGTATGATAACGGTTGTTTTAGGATTACCAAAATATATGTCGGAGATCCTACAAATGAAAATGAGAGAAGCCCACTTAGGGATCCTGGAGTGCAACTGAATGTAGGGGATTGCATAAAGGCAATAGATGGAGAAGACGTGGGAAATAATGCTATAAAAAATATTTATTATTATTTGTTCAATAAAGATCAAATAATTTTGGATGTAATTACTAAGGATGGAGCGAGCAGGAGAGTTAGTGTTAAGGTTCTTCATGATGAGAAGTTCTTATTATATAGATACTGGGTGGAGAAAAATAGGGAGTATGTGCACGAGAAGAGTAAAGGTCTCTTAGGATACGTCCACATTCCAGACATGGGTTTTCAAGGTTTTGCTGAATTTTATAGATTATTTAGGTCAGAGTTTGACAGGGACGGATTGATAGTTGACGTGAGATTTAACAGAGGAGGATTTATCTCTGGGTTAATCCTACAGAAATTATTGCTTAAAAGGGAAGGATACGACGTTCCTAGACATGGGAAGAAAAATCCCATTCCCTTCTTCTCCTCACCTAAGGTCTTAGTAGCCATTACCAATGAGAATGCCGGCTCAGATGGTGATGTATTTTCATACTTGTTCAAAAAGTACAAGTTAGGAGTGCTGATAGGTAAGAGGACTTGGGGTGGTGTTATCGGAATAAGTCCAAGGCATAGATTAGCAGACAAGTCCACTGTTACTCAACCTGAATTTGCATTACACTTTGACGATATCGGTTTGGGGATAGAAAATTACGGTGTTGATCCAGATATTGAAGTAGAAATAAAGCCAGAAGACTATGCAAATGAGAAAGACACTCAGTTAGATAAGGCTATAGAGTTAGCACTGAAGCAATTAAATAAATGAGGAAAGGCTCTCTGGGGAAGTGGAAATCAATGCCCTATCTTCGTCAGTCCCCTTCAAGATCCTCTCACCTCGCTGTAAGGTATCCTATAAATTCCTCCTTAAATCTCGACTGCCTTTATGTTACCTTTTCAGTTCACCTCAACAAATAGCTTATTCCTAGGATTTGACAAACTTTTTTGGTCTCATTAACCTTCCCACAGTCGATTTTCAATAAATGATTTTGTCAATAAAGAGGATTCAGTCAGCACACTAGATAAAAAATCGCAAAATTTTCTACGCAATCCAAATGTTACGATGAATATTAGCTCTCATTTTACTTTATTTTCATATTGAATAAGGTAATAAAATATTCCAACTAGTAAGGGAATAAGGGATAAATAGAGAAGAGATTGCTTATATCCCAAAGTCTTTATCATAACTCCCATGTATAGGGGTGTAATAATACCGGATAATGGATATAGAGAATTAAAGATTCCAAATCCTAAACCTCTAAACTTCTGACTTAAGTTTGCCACAATTATACTACTTGATACGATGAAACTTCCCCAAACTAGACAATAAAATGACATAGCTATAAATGCTGAAATAGTATTAAATGCAATGTAATTTAGTAAGAGGTAAAGAGAGGCAAGCATAAAACTTAATGAGAATACCTTTGAATTCTTTACTTTCTTTGAAATCAAATAGGTAAAGAAAAGGATCGATGGTATTTCTAGTATAGCCTCAACACTTAATGTAAGTGTAGATAGGGGTAAACTAACTCCTAAGTCAAAGGTATAGTAGGTAGGCAAATAGAGGTTTTTAATAGTATCTATTGAGAAGAGGACAAATATTCCTAAAAACGAGATTATCGTAATCATTTGACTAATGGGTACGGGCGTGTTTCCACTTACTACTTTGGTTTTACTACTATACTGAGATAAGCTAAGATATACCATAATTGCATAAAAGATGGCTGATATGCCAAAAATATAGTTAATACCTAAGGTCTTAAAAACAATTCCCGTTATTCCAGTACCTATAGACCATCCTATTGATCCGCCTAACCAAAAGAAACCAAACCTCTTCTCAGCCTCAGTTCCTTCAGAAGCTGAGACCATGATCATAGGATACATAGCTGATATAGTGAAACCTAATAATGGAAAAGCAAGTATTAAACGATAAAATAACGATAAAAATATTAATATTAGTTCACCCATTATACCCATTATCATACCATTTCTCTTTCCCTTTATTCTATCGTAAAAATAACCGATAATTATTGATGAGGCAAAGGATATAATCGATATTCCAGAAATAACAATACTAATCACAATAATACTTATTCCAATCGATTTCATAAAAAGAGGTAATAAGGGATATATCATTCCAATAACTAGCTGATAAAAAACGTTTATTAGCATGTACGCTACTTTACTATCATAGTCCACTTCCAAAAATACACTAGAGTAGTATAAAAGTAATTAGCCTAACATTTTATCTGCTCGTTTCCTACATGTATAGAAAGATATTGGTTATGTATTGTAAAAGAATTTGTAGATGATACTGAACTTCTATCAATATTGTCAGAGTTGGACTTCTGAGGAGGAAAAATAGATGTAGGTATTCAAAGAGAGGGATATATTAATAATATTTTTAGGTTATTAAAATCTACAAACATTATAGCGTTGTCTGGAATAAGAAGGAGAGGAAAATCGACGATACAATTTTCAAAGAAGCTTATCGATAATGGAATTGATAGCAACGATACACGCTCATAATTAGACTTGATGATGAAATCTCGCCTTTTAGTGCTGAGAGGAAGTCAGAGTAGTAGACGTGAGGATATAATCAATTATTTTTACCAGCTCGTATTTATCTATTGATTAAATTTCCTTTAATTACTTTTTATAAAACAAAATTTATTTAGTATATTCTAGACAAACTTATAAACACTGTTAAAGTATATTAGCATATGCAAGTGGTAGAGCAATACGCCTCACCATTTTATAAAAACATAATTGATTTACCTCCATCGATGGTAAGAAAGTTGTGGAAGAAAAATCAAGTAATAATATTAGATGTTAGAACACCAGAAGAATATGAAGATCATCACATACCCGGGGCATTATTAGTACCGTTAGACTACTTGGAAATATTGGCAAAGTATATTCCCCAACATAAGGACGTAGCAGTGTTCTGTGAGCATGGGAATAGGGCAAGATATGCGACTTATGGAATGCCACATATTTATAAGAGAAGGGCTTATTACGTGATAGGAGGAATGGCTCTATGGATGGCTATGGGGTATGAGGTTGAAAGAGGAATGGATGAGAACGGAATAAAATGGCAGGAGTGGTTAGAAAAAGAATTTAATCAGTAAAAATTTTTATGAAAACTTCACTGTTATCGTCTTCTTTCCTTCAACCCTTACTTTATCTCCCTTACTTATCTTATAAGGTCCTATGAACACTCCTAAGGAGACGTAACCCTCCATGTTAGGTTTAACTACATCAGAAGGATTATAAGTAGGACCTCCTTCAGCTACGAACTCATCGTTGATTATTAACTTAAACGTTCCAAAAGGTGGCTCTATCTGCTTACCTACATACAATCTTCCTGCAAATGCGTCATCTGCTATGATATAATGTTCCCCTAAATCCCATGTATTAAACCTAGTAGCAGGTATCTCAAGACCTAGAAACGTCTTCTCTACTTTACCATTCTTTACTAGAGCTATTATCTCAACCTCCAATTTATGAGTCTTAAACCATAAGTCAATCTCGTTGTTAAACGTGATCATGGGTTTTGTTAATACACCAATTGCCTTACCTTGTAGAGCGATTTTATATCCACCTAAACCTTCATTCTCTACTAACATTCTAGAGAATTCATTATATACTTGCAATGCCTCATCTTTCTCAAGAGGAAAAGGCTCAATTTCTCTTCTATTCTTATACGCTTCAAAGAGCATCTCAGCTTTATTCATAGATATACGAATAGTAAATGAAAATAAAAAGCTTAAGATCGTTTTCTGCAATATAAGAATATTATAATACAGCAATAGATGAATTAATGAGTATTTTTAATTTCAATATTCACAATAAAATCGCTCAACCATTTTGAATATCGAGAAAAGTAATATATTCTCCTATTTCACTAACTAGATGAATGCAATCTCAAAGAGTTAGACAAGACTACATGGTCATATTAGCTTACGTCATCCTTCAAATAGTAATATGGCTGAAGGGAGGATTATGGTACGGAGGTGATCAAGGTACACTATCATTTCCCTATGTCCCGGAGTCAAATTTCATTAATAACTTATTTTACGCCACATCCAATTTCCCTTTTCTATCTGGTCCTACAATCTCTGCCCCTAGCATATGGTTTAGTGGGGCTTTCGCTTTATTTAATGCACTTCGATTCTATTATAGTGAATACCTTTTATTGATTTTACTCTTCTTCCTCGGAGCATCTTACATGTATAAAATAGTAACCCCTTACCTTAGATATAGGGATAATGTGATAACCCCTTTAATAGTAAGCATAGTGTACATGACTAACTGGGCGTTTTACTTCTCTGATTATAATGGACTAGCCGGGATAGTAATACTCACCAACGTGTTTCTTTACTCTCTGTTTCCACCACTGATTTATTACTTGAAGAAAGCCTTCGAGGAGACTAAAATGTTGAGTAAATTGAGATATTACGGCATATTGATTATCCTCTTCTGTATAATAGGGGGAATATCTAATTTTGCGAACTTCGGGGAAATAGTAGGTTTTCTAGGAATATTGATAGTAGGTCTCTTTATATTTAATAGATCAAAAATAAACTTAATAAACCTATTTCTAATTCCCATATTCTTCATCTTAGCTAATGCCTATTGGCTTTTCATAACTGTGCCTACGGTAAACTCTTTCTTGAATGATTCGAGTTTTCTTCAATTATCCTATCAATTCTTTGTGAGCAATTCAAGACCCTTTGCTTACGTTTTCTTAGGAATATTTCAAGTAAGTAAAACTTTAATCCCTTTTCTGATTCTCACCGTACCCTTAATACTTATTCCATTCATCTTAGCTTACAAGGATAAAAATCTGTTATTTTGGGTAATATTGTATTTAATATCTGCAACCTTCGCCTCAAACTTAGACTCACCTTTCGGTGAAGTATATAATTACTTATTTTTACACTTTAAGTACTTTGTAGATTTTAGAACACCTACAGTAGCTCTTTTTTGGATTCAAGGACTAATACTATCCATTATAATTCCAGTTGGCTTATCCTACGTTATTAACGAGTTTAATAGAAAAAAGCTTACTTCTCTACTTTTTCTCCTCTTAGCCATTTTAGCTTTCTTCCCATCTGTCTACGGTCAAGGGTTAGCTATAATTCATGTCCCAAATTATTTCATAAAAACTGTGAGTTATATAAATGATGAGCAAGGAAATTTTAACGTCTATGCAATTCCCCAATCCTATCTCTGGACACAAACGGATTGGTATTATGGAGTTAACCTTCTTCCATTATTTTTAAATAAACCAGTCTTCATAGGTGGAGGATACGATTACGCTAATCCTGCCTTAGGTTATATTTATCATTTAATAAATGATAACTTGTTTACATACAATGCATCTAACATAACTTTTCTTAGGAATCTCCTCTTCATTATTAACGTAAAATACTTAGTGATTCAGGGTGATGTAGAGGGTTTTGTTTTCGAATCTCGTTACATTTCTAATCTAGAGAATTACACTCAACTGTTCTCATTAGCAAGTAATTTTACCCCTTATTATGTTTATAAAGTCAAAGTTAATTCCTCTCTCATCTTGGGTACTAACTATAATATCTCTAACCTTACATTAAAAGATTTAAGATATATTAACTTATCTCAAATATTACATCCGATTAGGTACTATGAAGTAAATCCTTCTCTTTACATTATCGTTAATAATACTTATAAGTACGTAGTATTTCTTTATGCCTATAATCCTCAATTCGTAGTTACCAATTCTACCTCTCACTTTCAATTCATTTATGCTAACGCTTATGCTGTGAACTCCAGCTATGTGGAAATTGTGAATAAAGATTATTATGTAAATTATAAGATATATTTTGAAATTATTCTGACATTAATAGTGGGAGTTATCTTCATTTTCGTTGAAAAGCTTATTAGACGATTATCCTTTTCATTATTATGATCTTCACAGTAAAGCCTAGAAATAGGTATTTAGAAATTTTAGCAGAAGGTAAAGAAGGAGTAATAACTTTTCCCACGTATGTTCCAGGTTCATACGTGATAAGGGATTTAGAGAGAAACGTTGTGGAAATAGAAGGATTTAGAATTTCTAAGAACAAGTTCTACGTTAAAGACAAATTTAAATACTTATATTACGCCTCAAGTAAGGATCAGAGAGAAGCCATTTCCACCAACGACTACTTATTTATTAATCCCCCCGCAGTATTTCCTTTTCAAGACTTGCATGAAAAGTATTGTGTAAAGGTTCTAGTTCATTGGAATGTGGTCACTACATTAAAGAAAGAAGGAGATTATTATTGTGCTGAAAACTACCATGAGTTCGCTGATTCACCAATTGAAGCTTCTCCCTATTTGAGGGAATTGATAATAGATGATTATCACTCCGTTTCAACAATTGATGAGATAGATGAGGAAATGATAAGAAAAATAGTAATGGAAGCTGATAAAGTGATCAAGCCTAGTAATAAATATGTTTTTCACTTCAGAAGATCGGATAAAAACTACGGCGGTATTGAGCACAAGAACTCATCAGCCATAGTCGTATCGTGGGATAGGAAGGAGTTAGCTGTACTCTTCGCTCATGAATACTTTCATAGACTTAACGTTAAGGTTCTAATACCTAAGGACTTAGAGCACAACTACGAGAGGGAAGTATATACTGATCTCCTTTGGTTCGCTGAAGGCTTCACTGATTACATGGCTTTGTTAATCACGTTGAGAAGTAATCTGATCAAGCCTAACGAGGGGTTGAAGAAAATACTTAATTCTCTTCATAACTTAACCTTCCCAGGGAGTAAGAGAGTGAGTCTCTCTGAAGCATCTAAAACGGCATGGATAAAGTATTATAAGCAAGACGAAAACTTCCTAAACTCATCAGTATCATATTACGATGGTGGCTTAGCCTTAGGATTTTACACTGACCTAAAGCTGATTGAGAGGGGTAAAAGAATAGATGAAGTTTTCATTTCATTACGAGATAAGGGTAAATACACTTTTGAAGACTTAGACAGAATCTTAACCAATTTGGGATTTGATGAACTCTACCTAGCATATAGACCGGCTTATGAGATATTTAAAGCTTTAAGGGACTATATACACTTAGAGGTTTTTGATAAGGACAAACCATATTATGGAATTATCCTAGATGGAAACAAAGTGAGGTTTGTGGAGGATGATTCCCCAGCAGACTTTGCTGGTTTAATGCCAGATGACCAAATCATTAGTATAGATAATACCGCAAAACCCTTAGAAGTAAGGGAAAGTGTTATCCTACACGTGTTAAGGGAAGGTAGGCTAAAAGAGATCACGTTAAGAGCTGGTAAAAGTCCAGGGCATTCGTTAAGGGCTAAACTTGATGGGAAAATAGCTAAAGCTATATTTAATTCGGATATAATTGAAGCTGAATACGTGACTAACGTTATATAACTTTTTTGTAGAATATCTTATTAAAAAGACCGTAAATGAACTGACTTCCTCCAAGCCGTAAATGGCAAAACTTTCCTCAACTTTATACTTATCTCCTCCCATCTTGAAAGGCTATAGTTCCCATAGACCTATTCGAAGGTTTATCTCCTTCATAGCCGTTTTTAATACACGCTTCATTCGTCCAGTGATGGTTAGGTCCTCAGCTACATTACCCCTTTCTCTGGACTTATATTTACATGTACTGAGGAGCATTCTCATCTACCCTCTATGGCTTCCCTCCAAGTTCATCAAATACCTTGAAAGTTGCCCATCTTTTTTATCAACCTCTTTAGCACAATATCCATGAGCTTAAAGTGTTTACTAACAACTAAGGCACAAGAATAACCTTTAAGATTGTTTATTCAAACTTTATCCCCTGCCTTAAAAGGCTAGTTATTTTTTATTAGTATCTAAAATATTTACAAAGTTATGAAAACCTCGCCCTTTAGGGCAAGGAGGAAGTTGTTTCGATAAAGGGTGTTTCCGTTGAACATGAAAAGAAAAAGTAATATACTAATCACACATTTCTCCAATTATGAAGAAGATTGGGTTTTCGATATTTCCGGGATGGAAGGAGATTAAGGAGGAACAGATTAAGTTAATGAAAATAGCTAGAGATTATGGCTTTTCTGAGATCTTCATGGGTATAGGTCCCGGAACACATTGGAAAACACCAGTTAGAGAAGCTTTTGAAATAGCGAAAGAATTATTAAGGGGCGCTGATGACTATTACGCTTTTCTAGATATTAATCCAGAAATTTTGAAGGAACTCAACTCCTCTCCGAGAGATCTGTCTAAGTTTAAAGAGGCTGGCTTTAAGGGAGTTAGGGCTGATTATGGGTTCAAGAAGGAAGAGATAGTTGAAATGAGTAGGCAATTAATCGTCGAGCTGAATCCAATGTTAGTAACTAGAGAAGAATTAGAGTATATTACAAGGAATGCCGATCCAGAAAGAGTAAAGGCCATACATAATTACTACCCTGTTATATACTCTGGGATTTCTAGAGAGATTTTTCATGAAAAGAATAGATTGCTTAAGGAGAAAGGTATTGAAATAGGTGCTTTCATATCCACGCCTATGTTTAACTTGAGAACTACATTAGAAATATTGCGATTTATAGAACCATTTGATTCCGCAAACTACCTTTTTAAATACGTTGATAGGGTGTTAATAGGGGACCCAATTCCTAAAGAGGAATGGCTAATCCAAGTTCAAGAAGTAGCTAGATTAGAAGGGAACGTTGTGAGGATAAAGGTTTACAGAGAAGATGTGATTGAATATTTGACTAAAAACAAGTTTAGGGTGGAAGATGAGGATAGAGAATACGCTATTGTAGCAATAACTGATCAGCAATTTCCCCTTAACTGTAAGTGTTATACTAAAATATTTAGGAACTCCGTAGCTTTGAGGGGAAGAGATATATGGATATTTACAAGGGACTTAGACGTAGCACCTTTTAACTTAATTGGAGAAATAGACGATATTAACTTAGAAATTATGAAACTTCTAAGGGGAAAGTTAATTAACTTTAGGCTAAAAGAAAAGTGAATCACTCCTCTTCTTCCTCTATTACTCTTCTCTCTTTACCTTTAAGTTCAACCTGTTCTACAGATTTCTTCATCTCCTCAATTTCCTCTTTGCTTAACGGCAAAATCGATGCAGAATTTGGAGCTATCCTAAGATATTTATCCCACTCAACTACTATTCCGTTGTCAGCTATCTCCATAGGGTGTCTAACCATAGATATTTTAGTATCCCTCATCTTCCACACAATTATTGACCTATATAACTTACCATCTATTTCATCTAAGTCTAGCCTTATTATTCCATCAACAGCGTGTTCAACACCTGGTCCTCCAAAACCTCTTTCACCTACAGATACTTGGCTAACGAAGAAAGCTGTACAACCTAAGCCTGATATGACTCTCTTCAACTTCATTACAACACTTCTAGCCATGGCTGGTTTAGTTAAATAAAGCGTACTGACTGAGTCAATAGCTAATCTAGTTGCCTTAATATCCTTTATTGCTTGTCTTAATACTTCAGAAAGTTCATCTACACTGTCAACTTGTTTGACAACGTATTTTTCTCTTTGAGCAATACTTCCAACTCCTCCAGTAAATGCATCAACTATTGCAAACTTTCCATCCTTTTCATATTTCATCACGTCCCAATTGAAGTGCTTAAAACTCCTTAAGACGGATACTGGATGCTCCTCTAAGGTGACATAGATTCCAGCCTCATCTCTAACCAATCCATTATATATAAACTGTTTAGCTGCTATTGACTTCCCGGTTCCAGGGCCACCGGAAAGTAATACAATGCTCCTTTCCGGAATACCACCATACAATATCTCGTCTAGTCCGGGAATGTAAGTCCTTACCCTATCTACCATGTTATAATTATCATGAGAGTTAACTTAAAATTTTACTCAAGTTAGATCGTATAGTATTCTATAAAGAGGATTCAAATTAGAGTAATCCTGTTCAAAATTAAAAAACGCCTAAAACGTTCAATCTGAACTGTTTATTCTCTTTAACAATAAATTTGACCTCACACTGAAGGGTAAGGTTTGCCGTTCTTTTATCATAGCCATCCAATTTTTCTCAAATAAATCGTTAACAATATTCCAATTAATACTAAAGGAATGGTAAAATATACAAAATTTAAAGTCATGAAATTAGAGGGTAAGTTCACGAAGCTTACAGCGTATATACTCGCTATTGCCGTAATGGGTAGAAAGATAAAGGATATGGAAGTTAATTTCTTTATAATTATATTTAAATTATTCTGTATTTCAGTTAAGTATATGTTGTATAGATCAGATTCCCTTGTGACCAATATTTCAGCCCTATCATAGGCGAATAAGCAATCCTCTTCGACTTCCTTATCTAAGAATTTAGACAACTTCTTCACCACATAATATAGGGATGAAGAATCGGAATAGAGCGTAATTATTGAGGAATGTATTGATATTATATTTGAGGTATCAGTTATTTTGCCCTCAGCAATCCTTTGGAATAAATCTTCAATTCTTTTGTGAAGTTCAATTCTCTTAGAACCAAACTCGTAAAGAATACCGTATATAACCTCTTTCATTATTTCTGTTACGCTACATTCCTCTGCATTCTTCGCTAGGCTAGCCAGAAACTCAGAATGAAAGACTATCTTCTGATTATCTATTGTAATATAATTAGGCGAATTATTAAAATCTATCCTTATAAAATACTTGTCATCGTTGTGGATAACCCTATGAACGTCTACTTCGTCCTTGGGAAAGTCGTTAGGTAACGGGTACACTTCTAGATTACATTTCATATACCTTATAATTGAAAGAGGGGAATTTAATTTTGAGCATAAAACTTGTTTATCCTCTCCCTTAAACTCATAAGCTTAGATAATCATGACTAAGTTGGATCAAACTTAAATGCAACGAAAAATATTCTTATATTATGAAAAGAGGCATAAGTACATTAATAAAAGGAAAATATACAATGGACGGTGCCGGTGTAAAGCTGTACAGAGTCTTCGGAGGACCTAGAACTGTTAATTTAACTGATCCTTTCCTATTACTAGACTTCTTTGGCTCATCAGATCCATCTGACTATATTGCCGGCTTTCCGTGGCATCCTCACAGAGGCATTGAGACAGTAACGCTGTTATATAAGGGGAAAGTAGAGCATCAAGACAGTGAAGGAAATAGGGGTGTAATTTATCCGGGACAGTCACAGTGGATGACTGCAGGGAGTGGTATCTTTCATGAAGAGATGCCCATGCCATTAGAAGGTTGGGAAATTGTGAAATACAATCAGAAGCCAGAGGAGATGAATGGGCTACAATTATGGATAAACTTACCATCCTACATGAAGATGACTGACCCAGTTTATAGAGATGTAAAACAAATTCCTAAGGAAACTTATGATTTCGGAACTATTCAAATACTTGCTGGAGAATACAAAGGTTTTGAAGGTCCAGTAAGGGTAAAAAGTCCAGTTGATCCCACGTATTTTGACATAGTTCTAGATGGGCAGGTAAAAATACCGGTAAAGAACGGCTACACTGTTCTAGTATACGTGGTTAGCGGGGATATTAATACAGCTAACACTTCCGTAGGGGAAGGGACTTTAATCGTATTTGATAGAGAGGGAGACGAAGTGGATATAAGTGGTAAAGGTAGATTCATCTTACTTTCTGGCAAACCTATTAACGAGCCTGTAGCCTGGTATGGTCCAATAGTTATGAACACTGAAGATCAGATAATGGAAGCTTTAAGAGATTTGAGAGTAGGAACTTTCGTAAAGAAGAAAAGACCTACATTTGAAGAATTCTAATTTTTTCTAGAATATTCTCATCAAGGCTAAATATTGAAAGCTCTAAACCTAATCGGAGAAGATAT
>NZ_QIMI01000275.1:0-1060 GCF_007050195.1 Sulfolobus sp. B1
TAGTGTGATTGTAGCATAAGCGTTACATTAGATAACAAATTCTCACCAAGATTCTCGACATATATGGTTAATGGCAGTAGCGTTTCTCCAGGAGCTGCTATTTGTGGATCAGATGGAGTTCCCCAAGCGTCTACTAATGACACTTGATTAGATGCTCCAATATCTACTGGTAATAGAACGTATTGTGTATCGTTGTGATAATAAATTATTTTTAGTTTAATATAATAAAGTCCCTCTGTAGCATTTGGATATACTGAAGCCATTACTGTAACTTCTCCATAATATCCAGGTTCAATGGCTGAAATACTGGCATTACTTTGTAAGAATCTAACTGGGAATTGTGAGTTAAGATCTAATGTTATATTAGTAACTAAGCTATTTCCAAGATTTTGTAGTATTATTGTTAGTGGTACGTTATTTTCTCCTGGTCCTACTACCATTGGACTTGAAGTTGTTCCCCAGACTGATGATGCTGAGAAATTAACATAACCCAAGACTGGTACAGCAACTAGTACTGTCGTATCAATTGTTTGTCCAAACTGACCGATCCCTTGTATAGCTATAGCTTCAGAATATACGCCATCTTTAGCAGTGTTAGAGATATTGAATAAGAACGTGACATTTATCGTTTGGCCTACATTCCATAAAGGTACGTGGATAATCTTTGTTGAGTTGTAGTAGTTATAAACATAGAATGGATAAGTGTTAGTTGCAATAATTGATACATCTGTCAGATTAAATGGGCCCAAGTTAGTTAAATGAAATGTTATAGGAACTTCTATCTCACCGGGCGAAATAGGTTCTAGCGTTGATGAATATCCTTGGAAGTAGTTTGTAGCTGAAGTGGTTGTTAATATAAACAAGGGTGATAATAAAAATATTACAATCATTAAGTAAGTCAGAAATACTTTCCTATTCATACTTCACCACACTACAAAAAGATATATCTAAATATTTAAGTGTTTTTATCAGTTAAACCTTTTATCTGGCACTAATGTGCATTTATGGCATTTTTGTAAGAATCTAACTGGGAATTGTGAGTTAAGATCTAATGTTATAT
>NZ_QIMI01000276.1:0-1046 GCF_007050195.1 Sulfolobus sp. B1
AGGTATTACTACAAAACCCATCGATTCTAGTTGATGTCCTCACTGCGAAGCCTGAAATAATTTATGAGGCATTAGCGAAGTTAACACCATGGCAGAATTTGGCTACTAAGAGCGATTTAGAGAACCTCAGGAGAGAGTTGGAGAGGAGAATGTCTACTAAAGAAGATCTGGAAAACCTTAGGAAAGAAATAGAGAGTAGAACAGGAAATATTGAGAATAGAATGTCTACTAAGGAAGACATAAAGAAGGTTAGAGAGAATTTCGAGACACAATTAAAGAACATAGAGAAAAAGTTTGAGACCTTTGTGAACGGTATTGGAGGTAGGTGGGGAGTAAAAACGGAAGAGGTCTTCAGAAAAGGTGTTCTAGAACTGCTAAGTGATGCAGGATTTACCATAAAGAGAGAACTACTTTATGATAGTTCTGGCTTTGTATATGATGAACCCTCAGATGTAGAGATAGACATTGTTGTAAAAGACGGGAGGACAATAATGGTAGAAATTACTTCTGGTCTAAAGAGAGGTGATATACATACTTTCCTTAAGAAGAAGGAATTTTATGAAAAGGTAAAGAATGTAAAAATTGACGAAATTTTAGTTATAACGTCTATAGTTGATGATAAATACCCAGATAGGATTATTGCCAGAGCACAGAGTTTAGGAATAAGAATTATTACACCAGGGGATATCGACTGAGTGTTCACTGGATTGTTATGTTTCCTCAGCAGAGTTACTGTTTGGGGATTATTTTGCTGCTTCCCTTAGTGAGATTACCCTCGTTCGCTTCTATCTGAGGGACAGTCGAGAGGGTAACACGAATTCATAACGGTCACTTCTTAGCTAACTTACGTATTATCAATCTTTAACTTTTTCACGCTTGGTAATACTTTAGAATAAACCTCAATTGACCTTAGTAAATCCTCTTTCTTTTGCGTTAGAGCGTGATTGTAAATGCCTATTATCCTCTCCATCTTGTATGATATACTCTAAAATTGATGCGGAAGATGTTCTGAAAGCTTACAAAGAGGGGATAAGGATAATTAAAGA
>NZ_QIMI01000277.1:0-1045 GCF_007050195.1 Sulfolobus sp. B1
CGAATTCCTCTAAAGATATGGTATTCCATTCAATTTTAATCTGATTATTAACGTTTTCTGTATAATATTTAGAGGAAGCAATAAGGCCACTATAACCTCGTATATGATTCCAAGTTAAACCTTTCAGCGTTATCATAATTAATCATCTTTTAACCTTAAATTGATTTTTCCTGCTTTAGTCTCTTGATTTCGTCATCAGTTAAGCCTAGTAGCGACTTAAATATTTCAAAATTATGATATCCTCTTGGCATCGGCACAGTATTTACTTCAGCCTGAATTTTTTCTAGCTTAAACACCGAATTAGGAAGGATGATCCTCTTATTTTCAGACGGTATTTCTATTTCTTTATATAGCTCTCTAGCTCTAACATGAGGAGCTGGAATAGCGATATCAAATTACTCTAGATATAAAGAAGAAGCTATAAAATTTTCAGTATGGCTAATGAGAAAGGATATCCAGAAGAGTTTGTACTTCGAAAATGGTGGACAACCTGGAAACTTATATGTGTGGCTTGATGATGAAGTAAATAATAAGGCGAATAATTTCTTTTTAGATACTCTACTGACTGTCGAGAATTCATATATACGACCTAGACATCATAATTTTCCAAGATTCCAATTAGAAGGATCTATCATATTACATGAATATTTAAGGGGAGAAACCTCTGAGAACGAGGTTTATAGAGAATTGAACGATCTGTATCTAAGTTTACTAGGAAATTAAATGAGCGTGTAAAAATTCATAAGTTTATGAAGTATAAACTAAAAATTTTTACTTAAACTCCTTTTTTACCCCTTGAAAAGTTACATCGCTTGCTTGTGTATTAATTGTGAACATTCACTTGTATACTCCTTTGAACTCTTGATGTAAACCAATGAATTTTGGGATCGCCTTAGACTCAACCTTATCCCACAGCTCAACAAGTTGTAAATACTTTTGCTTGCCTTTTAATCCAAGCGAAAACGTATACCCTCTTATTTAAAAACCCTAGCTATAGCCCTAGCCATTAATATATTCAAGGACAATTCCTTAACGTGCTTACTTT
>NZ_QIMI01000278.1:0-1036 GCF_007050195.1 Sulfolobus sp. B1
CCTTATTAAAGTTTACAATCTTAAAGTAAATAATCGTGGTTAGATATATTCATGATTTAGGTAAAGAGTCTAGACTTAGTATCATTTACATTTTACTCCAAAACAGAAGCAAGAAGGAGCTTGCTGATGAGTTAGAAGTATCACCCGCATTAATAACCAAATACTTAAAGGGAATTACTCATCCGAGCGATGAGATCATTAAGAAATGTATCGAAATTTCAAATGAAGAAGAATATAAACAAATAATAGATATAATAATTTCAGACTTATCAAGTGCAGTTGAAGAATTAATAAATGATATAGATGCTGAATATATCTTACAAAACGAGTCATTAAAAAAGCTGTATAATTATCTTAACAAAATATATAATCAAGAATATTCAACTTCTTCTACCTTCGTATAAAGGACATACTATGCATATATCTGGGAACTTGCCTACTATTACTTTTTTATTACCATCTTGAGTCGTGCTTATAGCGTCTAATGGAATTCCAAGTTTTTCCGGATCGCTTATGTTCCAAGCTTCACAAACAAAATTAATTGAGTGCTTGCATGTCTTAGATTTCCATACTCCTTGAGATTTCGCAAGATTTATCCAACTAGTTAACTTAACTATTGTTGATAGAACTTCACCTATTTTCTTGTGCTCTTCTTCGTTATCCAACTTATATTTCTTGAACTCTTCAACAATCCCTTTTATTTCTTCCTCTAGATCTGATGTGGAGAGTACAACTATATTTGGCTTTAAGTTTTCCTCTATAGAAGTACTCATGATAAAGTACTTAATCTAGTATGTCTTAAAAAGAAATTGACACATAAACTTAAGAGGTAAGCAAGGATGGTAAAGGAAATATACAAGGAAAGGGTTAAGGTACTTACTGAAATATGGGGGCTAATCACGGCCAGCTGGGATTCTATCACTAGAGATGATCTAGTAGAAATACTGAAAAACGCATACATAAAGAGAAATATAAAGCCTTTCAGGGGATTTAACGCTAATAACTTATATGAAAAGGAATTAGTTAGCTTATACGT
>NZ_QIMI01000279.1:0-1034 GCF_007050195.1 Sulfolobus sp. B1
CTATGCAGTCCATCAAATAACTTGCCTCTAAAGGACTTAATTTATCCAATCTCTGAATTAACTTCATACAATATTCCGTGTTTTTTACCTCAACCATTAATTATATAATAGTTCATCCTACGATTAAAACATTTCTTTATACGCCTTGACCTCAATATAAAAAATTATGAGGGGTTTTTTGGGTTTTCTTAAAAATGGACTCACTTGTGAAACTTTAAGCTTTGTTCGATTTTCTGGAAATTCTAGACGAATTACCACTTTTATCCTACCTAAATTAGAACAGCAATTATCTTTTTATAGTCACGAATGATATTATATATTAGCTTATTCTGAGCTGTCAATTACATAAATTAAATATACGATCTATGAAGTTCAATGTTATTATAATTTATATTCTTTCGTAGATTTTTCAAGGTTAATGTGTCTCGGAAATGCAATAAGTTGTAACTCATAAATTAGAAAATCTTAATAACTCGTTCGAGCAACTCTTTAGAAAAAACTGAATTAGAAAAGTGTTAAAAATATTCCTCGATGTAAAGCTGCTTAAAGAATAAATTTACTATTAAGGAGGATACCAGATTATATTATAATTCATTCCTACTGTTGGCTCAAATAACTCAAGAACAAGTTTATCCTGCTTCTTGTCAAAGTTATGATAACAGTCGACTTTTACTTTATCCATAGGTTGGTCCGAATGAAGGTACAAGAAGCTAGCTATCTCCGTAAATTCATACTTAAATCCCTTAGGAAAAGTCATCTCTATTAAGGCTCTTAAGGTAGGTCCTCTTATCATTAACCCCTCTGAGCTAAAGGGTGCACCATATCTCTTTATAGCTTCATCTTTCGTTAAAGCATAATGATTTTTAATTTTTAATCTATATCCGAATGAGATGAATTCCCCTACCTCTAAGGGTGGGTCAAAAATTGCCTTCAATTCCATAACTTCTGGGTTAATTTTGATTCTTTTGATTACAACTTTTCTATCCGAGAAGTTCCTTATTATTTCATTTTTGATATAGGCTCTAAGATAATCC
>NZ_QIMI01000280.1:0-1031 GCF_007050195.1 Sulfolobus sp. B1
CTATATAAATACCTTGAAGAGGGAATGCTAGAAAGCTCTGGAACTCCAATATCTTATGTGAGGTTAGATGAATGGAAAGAAGTTACTTCTTGGATAGAGACATTGTAATCGATAAGCAAAATAACGTGTATACAGTATTAACTAATTATAACCCTCCAGGATACATTTTCGCTTATCTGAAATACGTTTACACCGGAAAAGGTTTGTGGAAGGGTTATGAAAGGGTATTAAAGGAATATGGAGTACATAACTTAATTAAATTAAAACAGAAGTTCATCTTTGAAAGTTGTTATGATGCTTATTTTCCCGTAATATTTAAATCAGAAGTTGATAAGCATCTAAAACCCGAAGAGGAGCTAAGGCGCTTGATAAAAAGAAGTATAAATGATGATTTAGTATACACCTTATTAGATTTCATAGAAAGATATGTAAGGCTCGCTAACGTGGGAATAACCGGGTCACTACTTTTAGGAAGTTATCATGAGAACTCTGACATTGATATAATAATTTATGGCTGTAAAAGATCTTTAGATTTTATTGAAAATTTTAATGGTTTTGAAAGAGATCAAGACTGGATAATCAGTGCTAATAACAATTACAATATAGATTTCGCTGATTTACTCTACAGTAATAAAAGGAGAGGTATTTATAGAGGAAAAAGGATTTCAGTACTTTTTGCTGATGACAAACCTTGGAGGTATTGTGAAAAAGTATGTGAGAAATTAGGCAAGGTTACATTTAGTGCAATAATTTCGGGGGGGGTGTGAAGCATTATTTTATCCCTCTGTAGCTACTGTCGAAAGTGGTCTAGCTTCTAAAATAGTAAGTTATGAGGGAGTGTTTTCTAATGTGTTATATGGAAATAGAAGAAGAGTATTAGTAGAAGGCATGTTAATGAAGTGTGAGGATGAAAAAATAGTAATAATAGGTGATAGAGATGTCAGAGGATTTGTCAAGCCTTTGCAATGATATAGCCTTCATCTTAAGCCAATCCACTCTAATGGAGGCTTATGTATTTAAGCCGGGTAATG
>NZ_QIMI01000281.1:0-1017 GCF_007050195.1 Sulfolobus sp. B1
CTATCTCATGCGGTACCGTAGACTACTTTACTGGACTAAATAGCAGGCGAAAAACATGGGCTAAAGATAGTGTACGTTGATCCGCACTAATGCCCAAAGTGCGGGAAAGAAATGAAGGAAGCAGGACATAGGTACTTCCACTGTTCATGCGGTTAGAGAATGATCGTGACATTATCACAGTTATGAAACTCTATGGCTCTTTTATCCTCTCTAATACCCCCGGATGAGAATCGATGAGTGGAGGAAGTTAGGAACAAGAATATTAGCTATATGATTTGTTTAAAGGTACTTATTTTAAATTCAATAAGAAGATTCGATAGAAATTTACAAAATCAGTTACCTAGAAGTTAGAGATAACGTAACCTTTGAGAACGTAAATAAAAAATTCCATCCTTAACCTTATCAAGGATCCGCTAAAACCTTCATCGAAGCTTGCTAAATAGCCAACTTGATGCGTAGTCATAATTATAGCACAGTCGGTGAAACTTAATTTATTGTTGAGGTTTTCATTTAACTTGATGAACGCGTTTATAATCTCTTCAATTGATAAGTCGTTCATGACACTTTCAAAAAGATACCTACCCCTCAATTGTAGAATCTTTTCCGATAGTAGCTTGACGTAGTTGAAGGGTTGCCTACTTATCGCCAAGGTTAATAACTCGTCCACAACGTAGTCTAAAAGTATGGGCTTTCCGTACTTACCCTCTTCAATCTCGTCCATTATCTTTAAAGCTATTCCATGCTTACTCTCATTCTTATTTAGCGTATAGAAATGAAGTATCTAATAATATCATTTCCATTCCGTTATTGCTTCAGCGAATGGGTTCTCTTTTCTAGGTAGACAAGGGGACTTAATACTAAACTTTTCCCTTTCAACTTCCATTACAGAATCAATAATATGCCCTATGGTTAACCCTATCGCACTGCCTAAAACTGTCTTAGCTATAGTATCAATTGTTTTGTCGTCGGAGATCTTGTAGTCAGCAGAGTGTGAGAGTAAGTTTGGAGTAACGGTAC
>NZ_QIMI01000282.1:0-1013 GCF_007050195.1 Sulfolobus sp. B1
CTAATTTTCTCTTAATTAGCTCAAGTGTTAAGCTAGGATCAGCTCTCTTATTAGTTCTCTTCATTACACTTCCTACCAAATAGTTAACTACCTTAGGATCTCTCTTGGCTTTCTCTGCAGCCTCCTTTTCTTCAACTAGCACCTCTTCTATGACTTTTGATAGGTACTCCTCATCCTTTATTGATGTCATTCCTCTCTCTTTAATTAATTGTTCTGGATCTTTGCCATATAATACCATCTCTGGTAAAAACTCCTTAGCTATCTTTAGTGTTATTGTTCCAGAATCTATATACTCGAATAATTTAACAATGTGTTCAGCTTTAGCCTTACTTTGTGATGGGCGCATATTATTTTGGTTGAGCCATCTCATGTAATCATTTATTAAAAGGTTAGCAATTTTTGGATAATTCTTATATTTTGTAGCTATATTCTCAAAGAGGTCTGCTAGGGCTTTTTCACCGACTAATACTTGTGCTTGATATTCAGTAATCTTGTAATTATTTATCAATCTTTTTGCTCTATCATCTGGTAATTCAGGCATCTCAGACTTAATTTTTTGAATTAATTCTCTAGAGATCAAATAGGGAGGCAGATCTGGGTCAGGAAAATATCTATAATCTTCTTCCGTCTCTTTAGTTCTTAACGCGACGGTTACCTTTCTATCCGAATCCCAGTGTCTTGTCTCCCTCTTTACAACATTACCTTGTATTAATAATGCTCTTTGTCTAGCAATCTCATAATCTATAGCGTCTTCAACATCTTTAGGTGATCCAACGTTTTTCACTTCCACTCTCTCTCCACCTTTAATGGAAACGTTAACATCAGCTTTAATTGAACCTTCTATATTACCATCAGTAACTCCTAAGTGTTCAAGTACGGATCTTAATTTCTCCAAAAACATTCTTGCTTCTTTACTAGATCTTAAGTCCGGTTCTGTAACTATTTCTAGTAATGGTGTGCCAGATCTATTATAATCTAGAAGAGAGTAGCTACTAGTTAATATTGAGCCAGTA
>NZ_QIMI01000283.1:0-1013 GCF_007050195.1 Sulfolobus sp. B1
ATAAATGCTGGAGGAAGAAGTCCCTCGCTAACCTGCTTGATATTTCAAAACCTTTAGTATAAGCGTCAAAATGACCACCTTTAAGAATCTCTAATTCCTTAGGCATTAATGCCATATTGAAAGCTTCTAAGGCTAAATCGGTAGGAGTTAAAATATCGCTCTCAGCTACTATCATAAGTATTGGCTTAGGACTGACTTGCTTAACATAGGTTATAGGCTCATACATTGACAAATATTCTACGCTTCTTAAAGTTACCTCATTTCTCCAGTTTGGAGCTCTCTTCTTTGCAGTTTCTGTAAACCATTCATAGGAATCTGGAGTAGGCAAAGCACAAGTTTCAGGAGGACTTTTGCACACTACTGGAATAGTTAGTGGTTTTTCACCCTTTATTCTCCTCTCATAATCCTCAGCAAACATTCTCCTCAATTCCGGAATCATATCAGATCTTACCAGTCTCTTAAGATTTTCAGAACCACTCACCAATGGAACTTGGGAAACTATAGCCTTAACTCTACTATCAAACGCACCTACAGTTATGACATGACCTCCCGAATAGCTAGTCCCCCAAATACCAATCCTCTCTGGGTCAACTTCACTTCTTTGCTTTACGTAAGATATTGCATATCGATAATCCATTACTTGATCCCATGGATTTATCTCCTGCCTTGGCTCACCCTCACTTTCACCAAAATTTCTATTATCATAAACTAACACTACAAAACCTGCTGTTGCAAAAACTTCCGCAAAACTATCTAAATACATTTCTTTTACTGCTGAAAACCCGTGAGACATGGCTATTGCCGGTGACTTTTTATCACTATCTGGTAAATACAGCCAACCCCTTAACTTAATACCACCTTCAGTAAGGAATTCCACGTTTTGTCTCTTAAACGTAAATTCAGCTTTAGACATAATTATCATTTATTTTATCTTGTATTTAAGCTTATCTACCATAATAAATAAGTTCGCATAATTATCATTTTTGTCTACTCAAATTCATTACTAATTTAAG
>NZ_QIMI01000030.1:0-16007 GCF_007050195.1 Sulfolobus sp. B1
GAGTTCTATCGCTCCTAATATCCCCTACTCTAATCATATCTAATAATGCAATAGGTTTAGCTCCTTTACTTATTATATCTCTAATTATTCCGCCTACTCCTGTTGCAGCTCCATTAAATGGGTCTACAGCCGATGGATGGTTATGACTTTCAACTTTTAAGACGATAGCCCAACCGTCACCAATATCTATTGCACCTGCATCTTGCCAGTCTTCTATTCCCATCACTACGTTTTCTCCTTCGGTAGGAAAGCTCTTTAAGAAAACTTTTGATGATTTATAAGAGCAGTGCTCAGACCATACTGCATCTAGTACTTTCCATTCAGCTTCATTTGGCTCTCTTCCTAATCTTCTTCTTACCTCATCCATTTCGATAGGTAATAAGTTTACGCCCATTTTGCCAACCCTCTTAATAAAAGTAATCCATCCGTGCTTCCATCCGGTGAAATTAATTTAAACGAAGCCCTCTCGGGATGAGGCATTAACCCAATTACATTCCCCTCCTCGTTAGCTACTGATGCAATATTCAGTAGGGAACCGTTAGGGTTAGCCTTTTCAGTGGGTTTTCCCATCTCGTCAACGTACTGTATAACCATGTGTGACTTAGCATAGTCAACATCGTCTATGTAATATCTTCCTTCAGCATGAGCTATAGGCATCCTAATGATATTTTTGCCTAGTCCACGAGTTAGGACGGTATCAAATCTTACTACCTTAAGGTAAGTCCATTTAGAAATGAATCTTAGCTTCAAATTAGGTAATAATGCGCCCTTTAATAGACCGCTCTCCACTAATATTTGGAAGCCATTGCATATTCCAATTACTGGCTTTCCATTATCAGCAATCTCTTTAACGAGTTTTACAGCTTCAGTATTAGACGCTATACTACCAGCCCTTAAATAATCACCAAAACTAAACCCACCAGGTAGTATAACTCCACTATACTTATCTGGATCAAATTCTTGATGCTTTACTACTTTTGCTTGTACACCTGCTTCCAGTAACGCTTTATATACGTCAGACTCACAAGTAGTTCCAGGGAATTTTATAACTGCGATCATTCTTTACTCACTCTTACAATAATTTTATGTACAATAGGGTTGTATAATCTGCCTTCTGAAGCAACTTTTTCAATTATTTCTTTAGCGGATTTTTCGTCACTAGCCTCTATCTTAAACCTAATATATTTTCCAACTCTCGTTTCTAGTACATTTTTACTATACTTCTCTACAACATATTTTTGTAAGGTCTCTCCTTCAGGGTCTCTAACTATATCCTTATTTATTATTATTAATTCTACAGAATAAATCATTTTTAACACCTAATTTATTGTATAATTCTCTTCAAGAATTCTTCATAGGCTCTCTTAACTGTTGAGAGATCATATCCCTTTCTGTATAAATCTTTATCATAGATTTTTCCATTACTATCTCTAATCCTCATACTATCGAGGCTTATCTCGTCACCTATAATTAATTTATTATCTAATCTGCCAAATTCAAGCTTGAAGTCATACAATATAAATCCCTTATTCTTTATAAAATTGTAAAGCACTTCGTTTGCTTTTATCATAACTTCTTCAATATATCTAGCCTCATCCCTTGTAAGCAATTTAAAATATTCTAGGTGAGAGTAATTTAATAATGGGTCATGAAGCTTATCGTCTTTTAGGAAAAACTCGACAATAGGAGGTTGAAACACTTCACCTTCTTTTATCGGGAGTCTCTTGACTATACTACCCGTCGCTATATTCCTTAACACTACTTCAACTGGGATCATCTTTAGCTTTTTAACTACCATCGTCCTATCATCATACATACCAACGTAATGCGTCTCTATTCCATTCCTCTCCAACAATCTAAACAATAAGGCTGAGGTTTGAGCATTTAATACGCCTTTACCCTCTAGTACATCTTTTCTTTGACCATCACCAGCGGTTATATCATCCTTGAACTTGAGTAATACGTAATTATTCTCATACTCGTAAACTATCTTCGTTTTTCCCTCAGAAATCTTGGTTAGCTCCATTACGACTATTTTACATGACTGGTATAAAAACTTTGCTAAAATAATCCTTTAATATTTACTTATTTATGTAAATGATAACCCTTATAATCTTATATGGACTCTTTAAGAACATGAGTTCCCAGGTAACTATAGACGATTTCGCTAAACTCGATCTGAGGGTAGGTTTAGTCAAACAGGCTGAGAGAATAGAAGGTACCAGATTGTTGAGACTAGTTGTTGATCTAGGTAGTGAACAGAGACAAATCATAGCTGGGCTCGGAGAGTATTATAAGCCAGAAGAATTAGTAAATAAGAGAATAATAGTTATAGCTAACTTAAAGCCTAGAGTAATTAGAGGTTTTGAAAGTCAAGGTATGTTGCTAGCCGCTGGATGTAAGGAAGACGAACAAAAAGGAATAAAACCTAGAGTGCTAACAGTAGATGGAGAGATTCCTCCAGGAACAAAAATATGTTGAATCCATTTGATAAAGTAAAAGTCCCCGCAAAGACAGATGATACTATAAGGATAATGTTGCATAGGCTCCCTAAAATAAATGGTAATACGCCAAAGGATAGAGAAATAAGGAGGTTAATGGAATATTATCAAAGGATAGAAAAATATTATGATTTTGTATTAAGTTTTCCTAAGATAGATGAACTTCACCCGTTTTATGTAGAGTCCATAAATATTCTAATAGATATTAATAAACTTAAAGTTGATTTATATATAACTAAAAAAACCAGTTTAGTATCTATGCGAATATTAAAAAAATATATGGAAGAAATTAGGAGAAGTGACTCCAGAGAATCTAATAAGCTCATGAGAGAAGCTTTCGGTAGAGTCTCCTCTCTATTGAGAAAATATAGAAAGTATATCGATGAAATAATAGACGTTACAGTTCAACTGAAGAAGATGAAGGCAATAGACCCTACACTACCAACAATTATAGTTTCCGGTCCTCCTAACGTGGGCAAATCTACTTTGGTATCTAGACTCTCTACAGCTAAACCGGAAGTAGCAAACTATCCATTTACTACTAAGGAAATTCATGTGGGGCATATAATTATTAACGATAATTACGTTCAAGTTATTGATACTCCAGGTATTTTAGATAGACCAAACGAGAAGAGAAATAAGATAGAAGCCAAGGCTATAAATGCTTTAAAAAATTTAGATGGAATAATCGTATACATGTTCGATCCTTCAATTTCCTCTATTCTAACTGTCGATGAGCAAATTCATCTCTTTGAGGAAATTTTGACTTTCAAAAAAGTGGTAATTCCAGTTATAAATAAGATTGATGATAAAGATATTAATAATTATGATTCCATAGTAAAAGAGCTATCAAGGAGGAGCATGAAGTGGTATGAAATAAGTGCTGAAAGTGGGTTAGGTTTGGAAGAGTTAAAGAAAGATCTTTTAAATCGTCTAAACATTAGTAGGTAGAATGAAATACAGAGTAATTGAGATATTTACCTCGATTCAAGGGGAAGGAGAGGTAATTGGTAGACCATCTAACTTCATAAGGTTAGCTACTTGTAATCTGAGATGTGTTTGGTGTGATACTAAGTATTCTTGGAGTGTGGGAACTTTAATGGATATTGATGAAATTGTAGCTAGATTAGACAATAGAATAAAGTTGACCACAATAACCGGTGGTGAACCATTACTCCAAAACTTAGAACCATTAGCAGAAGTACTAAAGGGTAGGTTAGGTCATAAGATAGTAATCGAGACTAATGGCACTATAAAGCCTTCAGAAAAACTAAGGAAGCTTGTTGACGTATTTTCGGTCTCGCCAAAGTTAAGTAATTCTGGACACAATATTAACTATAACTTTAAGGATGACGATTGGGCCACATATTACAAGTTTGTAATAGTTTATCCTCATAAAGACATAGATGAGGTAGTGAAATTTGTAGAGTCTCAAGCAATTAATCCAGAGAAGGTAATTTTACAACCCGATGGGAATAGACAAGATTACATTGACGCAATTTCAGAGATAACAGAAGTTTTACTGTCAAAAGGTCTCCAATTTAGGATTCTTCCTCAATTCCATAGGATTCTTGGAATTAGATGAAAGAGCCTCTGTCAGTCTTATCATTTTCTCTTTACCTTTTCTTAAAACTTCATTAGCTACTTCAACTAAACCAGATAAATTCTCCACTTTCTCATCTACTTTATTTTTTAATAAATGCGTCATTCTTACACCCGTTCTCAACTCTAATAAGATTCCCTTATAGTTAGATACTAAGATTCCGCTATGTTTAAATCCCGCGTTTCTAGCTATTTGTAAAACATTCCATGCGGTGTCCATATCCTTAGCATATACATGTACTATTGGACCTTGTACTATTAACCAAAGTCTACTTACTTGACCTTTACTGATGACAGCTTTAAGGTCTTCCAGGGAAATTCCCATGTGGTTCTTATATATTACTGAAGAATTTTTCCTATCCCAAGGCACTTCAGCATCAACAATTGTGACTCTTCCACTACAGCTACTTTGTGTGAAAATTTTCTCGCTGTAATTATAAAATGCCATTAAGAAATCCCAGATGTCTGGATCTAAATATCCTATTTCCCTATCATGATATATCCTCTCTATAGCTTTCTTCCTTAACTCTTCCCACGCCAGCAACTTATTTAACTCTGTAAATTTTAGATAATAAAGTTGTGAGTCTAAGGGATGTGATAAAAAAATACCTACTGAGCGAAGAGTCTGTAATTGAAGTAGGCGAAAATGAGATTAATGACGCTAAAGAGTTCTTAGAACTTGATGAAATAAGGGTTGGAACTAGGGTGATTTTAGTAGGTAAGAACGGTCGTAAAAGGTTAGTGGATTTAGGTATTTTGCAGATTATAGCTAAATGTGGACATATAGAGTTTATAAAGGATTATCTAGACCTTTCTATCCCGTTAGGTGATATACATGGAAAGTATGGCGTTTACACAGAAATTGAATATCTAGCCTTAAATGAAAAATGCTATACAGAAGATGAGGATCTTGTAGCTGTGTTAAAAAAGCTTAAAGAGTATATCCTTAAGAGGGAAAAGGCTTCAACTATCAGATATTAATCTCGTTTTTCACCTTAAAGGGCTCTCTCTCATGGCTGTTTATAGGTTTATCTCGCCTTTATTGCTTCATAGTTATTAAGCGGTGAGATTACTTAACCGGTCTATTCGATTAGTAATAAACCACGGAACATCTTCAACCGTTTTACCCCTATCTCTCTGGTGGAGTTGCCTTCACATCACCTTCCGTGGGACTAAAAAGATATGCATTTTAAGGGAGAGGTACAGAACTATATTTCCCTTTTAGTTTTTCACCCTCTTAAATCTCAGTTTTAATTTGACATAAGTTCATTTTATGTTAATTCTTGAATTAAATAGTTTTCATGTTTTTTAATGAAAAGATTTTTATTAGAGAAGAATGTTTTAAACTTTTCGCAAGGTTATCCTATGGTTTGAAAATTGTTATCCAACCGTTAAGAATTGTAGTGAAGAATATAAACTAGTTGACTCACAATTACTTCTGAATAATGAATGAGAAAGAGGTAAAGGAAGTTAGGAAACTGTTTAAATTTTTGTTTTTTTCTTCTCGTGGAGGATTGACTAGGCTAAAAATCGTCAGATTACTTGAAGATAAATCGTTAAACCCAAATCAAATATCTACAGCTTTAAATATTGACTATAAAACAGTTATTCATCACCTCGAAGTTTTAATTCAGAACCATGTTGTGTACAAAGAAGCCGACGGCTATGGTATCCCATATAAACTTACTTCTTTCTATAAGACTTACAAATTTATTCTGGACGATCTAGAAAAAGAGGAAAGAAGAAAAATTATGAATAAAAAATAGATAGCAAATCCCTTTTAAGCCTTAATTCATATAATAAGTACATTGTGAAGAGGAAAGCTAAGACTCTCGCTGAGCTCATCATTAACATAAGAATTGCTAGAAATAAAGTAAGAAGCTTAATGAATGGTATAAAAGGAAAGATAGAAATGTACAATAATTCTTCGCTTGTAAATGTCTCTAGATTTCCTCATTTATCAAAAATGTTACTAAGAGAATCGGAGATATTGGAAAAAGTATTGAATTATTTAGTGACTATTGATGTGATGTTAGAGTTATTAGAAATAAAAGTTGAGACAATAATTTATATAGGCTATATAGTAAACGATGCTCCTGCTGTAGTAGAGGCAATAAAGTCGCTCAAAGATGAAATAGGTAGTCTGCCTGAAATTTCGATACTATTAGACGGTATTTACGAAGACTTTTTCGAAAGTATCGATGTGCCTAAAGATATTAAGATCAGAAGCAAAGAAGATGCGAAGGGCGTTATTGAAGAAGCGAAGAAAATAGCTGAATTGAAGGAGAAAAGAGAAATTTATTATGAAGTAAATACATAGATCTATATAGATTATGTCAAGTAAATCAATAACCAGGAAGATTCAGCTAACTGGAGGATCAACCTATATAGTCTCACTGCCAAAAGAGTGGATTAAAGCACTTTCTTTAAGGAATGGAGATGAGGTTGAAATAGTTCAAGATAAAGATATGAGATTAGTAATTGTGCCTAAAGTAAATAACACTCGTGATCAGAATGAGCTTAGAAAAATTCTAAATTGTGAAAAAATTTCTGCTGAAGCAATCATTAGAGAGTTTATTGCACACTACATGGCAGGATATTCCTCAGTGATATTCTCTTGTCCTAAGATGACTACTTCTGTGAGGATGTTAATAAAAGATGAAATAAGGAGAAGATTATTAGGGGCAGAAGTTGTTGAAGAGGATGCTAATACTATATCCATACAGTTCCTCGTAGACGAAAAGGAATTACCAATTAAGAAAGCCATGTCTAGGGCATTTACAATATCATTTAACATGTTAAGAGACTCTTTGGAGTCGATAAGACTAGCTGATATTGAATTAGCTAAAGAAATAGCTGGTAGGGATGATGAGGTAGACAGGTTTTTCTTCTATATAGCTAGACAATTAACACTCTCTGTGAATATGCTAAGTATATTAGAATCTGAAGGTTATAATATAGCTCAACTTGTAGATATCTATTCCGTAGCTAAGGTCATAGAAAGAGTGGCGGATCATGCAGACAGAATTGCCACTTTAGCTGAAGACGTTAGTAAGTTTAGCAAAAAAGATGAATTAACAAATTTAGGATATAATATTCTTGATACCTATAAGACTTCAATGAATGCTTTCCTAAACGGAAAGAAAGATGTCTCACATGATCTAATTTCAAATATTAATATCTTTAAACAGCTTGCAGAGATGCAAGAGAGTGCAATAAAGAGTAATGATAGTCCAAAAATTGTAACATCAACTTCTATGGTAATCGAGTCTTTGAGGAGAATAGCCAGGTACTCCTCAGATATAGCAGAGGCAACAATAGATATGTTAGCTAAATCTGGTAAGTAACGAATTTTAAGTTCTGAAATGATAAGTTTTTATATATTGAAATTACATCGTTCATAGTTCTAGCTTTTTTCAATTTATTTGAAGTTCCCTTTAGAGATAACTTATCCTCAAAAGTGTAAACTCCGCGCCTATATAGAGATGATATACATTCAGTGTTCATAACTGAAACTATTACATAACCTATACTAAACAAGGAATCGGCTGTTTCTAGATCTTTATACGAAAATAAGCAGATTCCGGGGTGTGTGTGTGAAGTAGCTATACCTTTAGGAAACGGTACGTTGACCTTACGTTCATCGCCTTCTAAGATGTAATATGAACCATCCTCAAGAATTATGTTCATATACTCTATATCGGAAGAAATAGTCCTTTTAGCATAATTCATCATAACTTCCTTCAGAAATTTCATATATACTTTTAGGACTTCATCGTAAATCGAAAAATAACTGAGATTATAATTATTGCCAATCTTAACTAGTGAGTGTTCTATTTCTACATTACTTCTTACATATAAATAATTAAAATCAGTGAAAGGAATAATATCAAATTCTTCATGAATATCCTCTGCTACCTTAGTAAGTCCATAAAGTTTTGCTATTTTTTCGCTACTCTCGTCCTTTCCGATGAACTCTTCTTTAACAACTCATCACCTTATTACGAATAATTTCGTTGATCTTTCTTATTTCATTAATTGGATCTGGAGAATTATAGACGCTTCTTCCAACTATTTCATAATCTCCACCGGCACAAATTGCATCACCATAGTTAGCTCCTTGCGTACCAACCCCTGGAGAAATTATAGTTATTTTAGGGAACATAAATCTAAATTCTCTTATTGTATCAAGCCTAGTCGCTCCGACTACTATACCTTTAGGTTCAATTTTCTGTATTATCTGCTTTATATAATTATTAAACTCATTATTCCATCCTCTATGTGACATGGCTGCAACCAGATATAAGTTCTTCCTCTGTGAGTCTAGGAACGTCTTTAACTCGTCTAATGCGCCCTCGATCCCTACAAAAGAATGAGCTATAAATGCGTCAGCGAAGCTTAACCTTTCAACTATTTGCTTCATCACGAACCCTATATCTGCTAATTTGAAATCTATTATAATTTCTTCAAGTTTTATATCGTTTAGGATTTCTTTCAATTTAATTAATCCCACATCTAAGACAAAGGGTAATCCTATCTTTATTCCATGAATTTCGTTTGAAATCTCTAGTAAAACTTCTCTGGGGATGTGTTTGTCTAGAGCCAAGATTATTTTATTTTTCAACGTTTTTCACCAAATATTCCATTATAGTTTTTCTCTCGGTCTCCTCAATCTTATTGGTCTTTAACAGATCATTGAGAATTTCCGAAATTTTAAAAAGTGAATGAAGTGTAATACCTATCTTGGCTAATCTTCTTGATGCTCCTTCTTGTCTATCGATTATAACTAATGCGTCAGTTACTTTTCCTCCTTGATTTAATATCTCCACTGAAGCCTTCTCTAAGGACAGACCAGTGGTAGCTACATCATCTATTAGTAGTACCCTCTTTCCTCTTACATCAACTTCTAACAATTTATTAGCCCCATGGCCTTTCTTTTCTATTCTTATGTATCCCATGGGTTCTCTAAGGTTACAAGCTATGAAGGAGGCTAAAGGTACACCTCCAGTAGCAATTCCTACTATCATGTCATGTGGTAACTGTTTAACCTTTTCTAATGCTAATTTTACAACGTCATAAAACTCTGAATGGCTTGGTAGTGATCTTAAATCTAAATAATAAGGACTGACCTTCCCTGATGTTAGCACGAAATTTCCAATTAATAGCATTTTCTTTTCAAACAGTACATCTGCGAAATTCATCGGGAGAATTCTCGGAAAAAGAGTTTAAATTACTTCTCCTCTAATTACTATCTAGGGCTTTTGTGAAATTAAGACATATTATATCCTCTCTTGATTTAAAGAGAGAGGACTATTTTAGTATCTTTGAATACGCCGACAAATTCGCTAACGTTAAAGGCAAGCTGACGCATTTGGAGGGAAAAGTATTAGCTTTAGCTTTTTTCGAGCCTAGTACGAGAACGGCTCAAAGTTTTCAAACAGCAGGAATTAAATTAGGAGCGAACGTAATTGGCTTTAGTTCAGAAGAATCTACATCTGTAGCTAAAGGTGAAAATCTAGCTGATACTGTAAGAATGTTAAATAATTACTCTGACTGTATTATAATGAGACATAAATTTGATGGAGCCTCACTATTTGCGAGCGAGATAAGTGAAGTACCAATAATAAATGCCGGAGATGGAAAGCATGAACATCCTACACAGGCCATTATAGACCTTTATACAGTTTATAAGGTGTTTAATACAATTGACAATTTAAACTTTGGATTATTGGGCGACTTAAAGTATGCTAGAACGGTAAATAGCTTATTAAGAGCCTTAACTAGATTTAAGCCTAAGAGAGTCTTTCTGATTCCCCCGCCTCAACTTAAGGCTAGAAAAGAAATAGTAGAGGAATTAAATTACCAGACAATTGAAGTTGAGAACCCGTACGACGTTATACAAGAAATTGATGTATTATATGTTACACGTATCCAGAAAGAGAGATTTGTGGATGAAGTTGAATATGAGAAAGTTAAAGAGAGCTATGTTGTTGACACGAAGCTAGTAGAATTCATGAAAAAGGGAAGCATTATTCTTCATCCATTGCCAAGAGTCAATGAAATAGATAGAAAAGTGGATAAGCTGGCACAAGCTAAATACTTTTATCAAGCCTCATTAGGCGTACCAGTTAGAATGGGTTTACTGTATAAGATATTTAATGAGGGATGAGGAATGATAAGTCCGACTAAGGGAAATGAATTAATTGTAAGTAAGATAAAGAATGGTACAGTAATTGATCATATACCTGCAGGAAGGGCACTTTCAGTGTTAAGAATCTTAGGAATAAAGGGAAATGAAGGATTTAGAATAGCTCTAGTTATGAATGTAGAAAGTAAAAAAATAGGTAGAAAGGATATAGTTAAGATTGAAGACAGGGAAATAGATAAGAAAGAGGCTAGCTTAATCACACTTATTGCTCCCTTCGCAACTATTAACATAATTCGAAATTATAATGTAGTTGAGAAGAGAAAGATGCAGCTGCCAAAGATCGTTAAAGGTATAGTTAAATGTCCTAATCCCCAATGTATAACGAATAATGATGTAGAAGCTGAAAGTAAGTTTTTAACTATCTCTGTAAAACCGCTAAAGCTCAAGTGTCAATACTGCGAAACATATATCACTGAAGAGGATGTGCTAAGGCAGATACTATGAAGTACTACGATGTTTTGGAGAAAATAAGAGATGGAAATATATATAAAGTTACCATAAATTTTGATAAATATCCTGAAGCAGGTCAATTTGTCAGTCTAATCATTCCCAATGAAAATGAAATACCGCTAGGAGTTGGAGATTACGATCATGAAAGAAACATACTTAAGTTATACATCGAGTCTGAACGATTATTTAACAAGATAGGTAGGAGAATATTGATAAAAGGACCATTAGGAAATCCAATTAACCTAAGAAATGTTAAGAAAGTAATAGGTATTGCTAAAGGGGAGTATTATCACGATTTAATTTATCCCTTAAAAATGGCTAAGTTGCAAGGAATAAAGGTTTACGCTAAGTGTATAAATTGTAAACTAAACTACGAAGAACCTAGTGAGCTTGAGGCGGATTTATTCTTAGTTTCGGTTCCCTTTCAAGATTTATCAATGATTAAATTGCCAAAAGAGAAGACTATGGTTTATGTGAGGTGGGTGAAAATGAACTGTATGCTTGGAGTGTGTGGAGTATGTGAGGTAAAGGGCAACTTAGCTTGTATAAAAGGTCCATTTATGAGGCTTGATGAAATTGTGGATTAGTGGAAAAGCATACATAAACAGTGAAGTGAAAAATATATGTGTAGAGTTTGATAGAAAAATTAAGGGAATAAAACCAACTTGTAAGCCAGACATTTCATTACCTCAAGGCACATTGCTATTACCCGGCGCAATTGATCTACATACTCATATAAGGGGTCTAAAGATGGCATATAAGGAAGACGTTGTGTCTGGCACTAGTGAGGCATCATATGGCGGAATAACACTTGTTGGAGATATGCCTAATACTATCCCCTATATAAATAATGTAGAAACTATAAATTCTAAACTTAAAGAATTCGAGTATTATTCAAGAGTGGATTATGTAATCTACTCTGGAGTTACGAAAGAATTTGAAAAAGTTGACAAATCTCCAGTAGGAGGTTATAAGATATTTCCAGAAGATCTAGAAAAGGAAGAAACTTACGAAGTATTAAAGTCTAAGAAGTTGAAGATACTTCATCCAGAAGTACCTATAGCATTAAGGGGGAATAGGAGGTTAAGACTTAACAGATGGTATGAAATAGGGGCTTTATTTTACTTAGAAAAATATCAAAGGATCCATATAACTCATGCAACAAACATAGATACGATAAGGTTAGCGAAGAAGATGGGTTTCACCGTTGATCTTACCCCGCATCATATTCTATTAACTGATGAAAAGAATTGTATTAATAAGGTCAATCCACCAATTAGGAGCATCACAGAAAGATTACAACTATTGCAAGGATTATATGAAGTTGATGCTATAGTCAGCGATCATGCCCCTCATGCTAACTTTGAGAAATCTTATCCGTACGAAATCTGTCCACCTGGAGTAGCCCTAGTTTCGTTCACTGTTCCCTTCCTTTTTTCGTTGGTAAAAAAGGATATACTAAGCCTAGACGACGCAGTAAGGGTAATATCAATTAATCCTGCAAAGATTTTAGGCTTACCTTATGGCGAGATTAAAGAGGGAAATTACGCTAATTTTACTATAATTGAATTTAAACATTGGAGATATTCAACTAAATATTCTAAAGTTACTGAGACTCCTTTAGATAACTTTCCCTTAGAGGCTTCAGTATACATGACTATTGTACAAGGTAAGGTAAGTAATTATCAAGGAGAAGTATTTCCGATAAAGGGAATAAATCCATTTAGTGATATGGCATGATTCAAATTAAAGGTATAAGTTTTTACGATCCTCTGATAGTAGCTTCTGGTATTTTGCCGGATATTCCAAAATATATTGGAGAAATCTGTGAAAAATATAAGCCATCTGCTATAACAACTAAGACCGTAACGCTAAACCCATTGGAGCCACATAAACCTCCTACTTTAATTAAACTACACGACGGTATTTACGTGAACGCTATTGGCCTAGGTAATCCTGGAGCTTATAAAATAAATGAGATGAGTAAAATGTCATGTCCACTAATAGTGAGTGTTGGTGGCTCTTCTATTGACGAGATAGTTAAGGTCATTGAAGCAGTAAAAGATATTGCAAGTATGTTAGAGGTTAATGTAAGTAGTCCTAATAGGAAAGGTTACGGAGAATCTTTGGCAAAATATGTAGGTCAAATAGTCGAGAATGCAAAAAGTATAGCTAATAAGCCGTTATTCATAAAACTAGGACCATGGGACAACGTAGTTGAGCTAGCCGGAAAAGCATTGGAAAAAGGTGCCGATGGATTAACGTTGATAAACACTATCAAAGGTTTATTGATCGATATAGAGACTTTCAAGCCCATATTAAGTTATGGAACTGGTGGAGTATCCGGTAGGTGTCTCTATCCTATAGCTTTAAGGATAATTAAGGAAGTTTATGAAGAGTATGATGCCGATATTATTGGGATTGGAGGAGTATTCGATTGGACTGATGTTATTGGTATGTTAGCAGTAGGAGCTAAACTAGTTGGATTAGGTACCGTCTTAATAGAGAGGGGGTTTAAAATCATTGATGAGATAAGGGATAATATAACTAAATACTTAGTTGAAAAGGGTTTAAAAATTGAGGATCTGATAGGTATTTCAGTGAAGAAATAAATGGTAAGGCCGGTAATGAAAGGTAGAGATTTGGAAACTCTCGTGTTTTTAGGCAGACTTAAGGAGGTTAAACTGGAATACTGTGATGAAGAAAAAAAGATGGCAAAGGTAGTAGGGATAACTGATACCAACGAGGAAGTAGAAACAGATTGCATTCCTTTAAGAGCAGCAGGTAAGATCTCCACGGTTATCAAACATTATTTGAGGTTAGGTGTGGGAAAGTATATTATAACTCAGAACGATATGTCAAACGTTAAGAACGTGGATACTACTGAGTCAGATGAGGAGGGAGAAGAAAATGGTCAAGTTTAGAATAGATAAAATACCGAAAAATGATAAAGACATGGAAGAAATTCAAAGAGAGGTTGAAGAGACACACCATCAGCATGAGCACGAACATGGAGTTGAGGAATTATTAAGTGAGCTTTACCTCAACTTACAGAGCATGCAGGGAAAAGTAGATGAGCTTAGTAAAACAGCAGAGGATTGTAAGAAGGAAATATCGAAACTTTATCTCATAATCAGTAAGTTATTAATAGCCTTAACAACACGAGATCAAAATGAGAAAATTCAAAATCTAAAAGATATTCTTGGTTTACTAGAATGATTAACATTATTGCAATACCTGAAATTGCATTTAAGTTATATGCGATCATGGATCCTCTTTCAATATTACCATATCTCATAGCATTGTACGAGGAGTTTAATCGTAATTCGCAAACTAAGGTAGGTTGGAATTTTTTAGTGAATAAGATATCTATCGCAGTAGTAGCTCTTTTGATTTTTTTCTCGATTTTAGGTGGTCCTCTCTTGGCTTTTCTAGGAATTAGTACGTCAGCACTAGAAATAGGGGGAGGTATAGTATTAGTATATCTCGGAGTCGATACTTTGGGTGGGTTTCAGCAATTGAAATTTCTATCTAGCAGAATTGAAGAGGCAATTGTAACACCTATTGCTACCCCGTTAATTGTAGGTCCGGGTACTATGACGGCTCTAATTACGTTATCGGTTAACAATAACGTTATCGTGTTAATAGTAGGTAGTTTATTAGCGTCTCTTCTAGTTTATCTGTCACTGTTACTAGGTCCTGTTATAATCAGAGTACTAGGCAATACGGGTACTGTAGCTGCCGGAAGATTTATGGCAATTATAATAGCTGCCTTTGGAGTTCAGCTTATACTAAATGGTATATCTCAAATAAAGTTGATATGAAGAATTCGGGTTGTAATGAAAATTTTTTAACATGTCAGTTAACTTTATATTGAGATGTCTGATAGTAAAAAACGCATTCCAGATCTAGATGCAATAGATAGAAGGTTATTAATTGAACTAACTAGAGATGCTAGGACTAGCCTTAGGAGACTTGCAGAAGAGATGAACGTTTCACCAGCAACATTACATAATAGAATGACCAGAATGGTTCAAGAAGGTATAATTAGGAGTTTTGTCGCATTGCTTGACTACTCTAAACTAGGTTTTGCACTAACTAGTATTATTATGGCTAAGGTAGATGGAAAACATTTAGTGGAGTTCGAAAAAGAGATAGCTAATGCAGATAATGTTATTGCGGTATACGACGTAGTAGGGGAGTACGATGTTGTAATAATAGCTAAGTTTAGAAGCGTTGAAGAGTTAGATAGTTTCTTAAAACAATTACTAAAGAATCCTAAGATAGAAAGGACTTATACTAGTATAGTACTCAATGTTGTAAAAGAGGATCCCAGGATAAGAATATTCTAAGCAAAACTTTTTATACCATTTTAAGGCATTATTTAGAATTATGAAGTTTTGTCCTAAATGTGGAGGATTAATGATTCCGACTAAGAAGGATGGTAAGGAAATGTTAAGGTGCACAAAGTGCGGATATGAGATGTTATTGAGCGAGAAGGAAAAGAAAGAATATAGTGTAAAGGAGAGTAGGGATAAAAGTAATAGAGTGCTAACAACGTCAATAGTAAGTGACAAGGAGGGAAGGAATTTGAGTGAAGAATTGCAACAGGAGAGAGAGGAGTATTACAAGGAAGTAGGTTTAGAATTATTAAGGGAAGAATTTGAAGGTAATGAAGAGGAAAGTGGAGAAGAGTAAATCTTATATTAGCCATCTTTCTTATAACTAAAGTAATGAAGATAAGTGAAATTTCATCAAAATATAAGACAAAATTTGGAAGATCAGAAGTAATAATTGAAGAGGCAAGAAATGAGAAAGGAGAAACTATATACATTTACACTTCTCTAATATCAGTCAATTTACCTAATGGCGAAAAATGGTCTCCAAAGATTGATGACGCTAAGGACCTAGATAGGAGTAATTCTTCAGAAGACCTGAAGAGAAATATTAGGAAATTACTACAACTTTTATAAAAAGGGTTTATATATAAGATCAAGATAAGGAAAATAAAAGGTGACTTTTTTGGATCAAACGTTTGATTTCATAATAACGACAGACAGATGCCTAATGACTAACCATCATGGAAAAGAATTTTTAGGTTTCTTAGCAACCGGTCCAGCAGTTGGCTTACCAGAGAGTGTTTGGAAATGGTTAGCATGTCCTAAAATAGGTGTAGATGATTTAGGAAGACCTAAAGAAGCCCCTTATGGAATGAGAAAAATAGAGGCTAAGTTAATTGATGAGGG
>NZ_QIMI01000284.1:0-1003 GCF_007050195.1 Sulfolobus sp. B1
TGAATATAATTTTAGAGGGTAAATTTGGAGAAACTGGAGAAAAGCGTGAACATAATAATATCTAATCTAAACATTATACCATAAATAGTTCGGAGGTATATTAAGATAGATCTTGTTAATAAAATAACACAAATGTCTAACTTTTTATAATGTTTTCCCGTGAGTAAGAGGGTGTTAATGAGATTTTTTAAAATAAAATAATAAAATATATTAAAATAATTTCTAATAAAATGTGTCACTATTGAAAGTATTTGTTAAAACAATATAATCAAATCTTGGACCACATAAAAGCAGAAGTACAAATGTATAAAAACATACATATCCTACTTATATCTTTCCTAAAGCATAATTATAATTGGTGATCAGGATGGCTTTATTCGTAGATATACTTACAAGCCAACTTGAAGCAATGGGAATAGCATTCTTAGTTTTAGCGTATGGTTTAATAAAGACTTACCGCGTTCATAGTACAGTTAGTGACTACAGAAACGCTTTACAGTCTATTTACGTTCCTTCACTTCTTCTAGGAGTATTTATTGCATTTACAGGATTTTATGGATTAATTGCATGGCCACTGGTTAGTAGTTATAATATATTATTCTATGACCTTTATCCAATACTTGGCATTGGTATAATTGGTATTGCAGTAAGTATTAAGTATAGTTATAAGCTAGAGATTTTAGGATTTATGGCACTCTTATATGGACTGATAACAATTTATTACGGCATAGTTGGTTTCCAGCATAATATGACTTTGGAACCTATTGCGTTACTTGCTCTATATGGATTAACTGGTCTATCTTCAATATTCTTTTATCCAGTCTCTCTATTCCTAGATCATGGCAAATATGGTAAGATATTCTTGGTCTTAGATGCTGTACTACTAATATTAGCTGGACTATTAGCTGGTTACATTGGTCTTGAGGCAGTACCAGAACACTTAGTAAGTTTCTCTAAGTGGGTTCCTCCAACTCTTTAATTATTATTTTTTATTAACTCTCAC
>NZ_QIMI01000285.1:0-1002 GCF_007050195.1 Sulfolobus sp. B1
ATTTATATATAGCATCAATAAGAAAACCCTCTATATCTAACTGTACTTGCGAGGCAGCGGCGTTTCCCACCCTAACTGGCTTCGAATCCTTATATCCTCTTAGCCAAGATATCTCCATCTCAGGAGGGGGATCGTTACCGTCTACGGTGTATAAAGGATGCAATAAAGGTTTAGACGTGAAGTTGACTAATCCTAGGAGAAAGTTAATTATTCTTCTAGCTTCTACTATATATCCGGAAAACAACAATGCTTCTGAGATCATCGCTGAATCCCTTATCCAGACGTATCTATAATCCCAATTTCTGCTTCCTCCCTCTACCTCTGGAAGAGAGGTTGTAGGGGCTGCTATGCTACCACCAGAAGGTGAATAAATTAGACCTAATAGTAGTCCTAAGCTTATCGACTTCATTTTACCTATCTCATCCTTATCGTCAACTTTTACCTTATTTTTCCAATAATTCAAAGTGAGGTTGAATGAATTCTCTAAATCTTTTCTTAACCTCTTACCTTTATGGAATGGACCATATGAGTAATCAGAACTGTAGACTAAGTAGAGTGTTGTCTCACCTTTAGTCTCAAATGAAGATGATGATAAGGACTTATCACTCATTAACGCTAAACATTCCCTAGATAAGGGGTTTAGAAATCTAATCCCGTTATCTTCTAGTTCCATAACTGGTCGATACAGTCCATAGTTGAACATAGGTTTAATATCAATTCTTAACGTTATTTCACTCCTTATCTTTCTTATTATAGCTTTTTCACCTATTGGCATTAAATCTATTATATCAGCTTTACCTTCCTTAGTCTTAAATTTAGTAAGTAATACGTTTGGGACGAGAAACTGTTGGGTAACTTCATATTCTTCCTCTCGTGGTAATATGCTAAATTCTCCCGCTTCGTTATCAAGTAGTTTCCCAAAGATTGAAGGTGAATCAAATCTGGGAAAGGCAAGCCATACTATTGATCCTCTGTCTATTAGGGCTGATGTCATCCCGTTAG
>NZ_QIMI01000286.1:0-1000 GCF_007050195.1 Sulfolobus sp. B1
TAAGTAAGAGGAGGAAATGGCTGGAGTCAAAGGAACCGGTTGAGAAGAAGGGATCTTTTCCTTCATGGGATCAAGTTTTTGAAGATGCTGATGGGAATAAGAGAACTTTCAGAGAAATAGTTCAAGGTATGATAGATAATTTCCTAGTTAGAGAATCCAATTTAAGATGGAGGTTAAACGATAATGTACCGATTCCAAAAGATGCACACCCATTAAATAATCCTGGACTTGAAATAACTGGTCCTTGGTATCCGTTAAGTAGAGCTTATCACCAAGTTAACGCTGATGTGGCTTGCGCTATGGAAGATGAAGAGGATGCCTCTCCAGCTTGGTATATCCCTTACGGCTCTGGAAAGACAGTAGCAGATGTATGGGAAGGGAGAAAGAACGTCAAACTATTCTTATCCGGAAAGGCACCTAGTCCTTATTACGAGAAAGGTAAAACTTACACCATAAATAAGCCAAGAGATAAATGGCCTACAATCTTTCACAGGTTACCCGGGTTACATCTACTAGATTATGACATTACGTTAAATGATAAGCCAGTTCCATCTATTATAGTATCAGCCGTGATTTACACGTTAAACAACTACAATAGCATGAAGACTGCTGGTTCTGGGGTATACTTCTACTTACCTAAAACACAAACCCCAGAGGAGGCTCTAGTAATAGAAAAAATCCTTAGAAGGATAGAAAGGAAACTTAACTTACCAATTGGTACACTTAAATTAGCCTTACTGTACGAAGAAGTTAACGCTGGAAGATATTTGCCAGTTCCTCTATGAGTCCTTCTACACTAACTATTTTGTCATTTATTACTCTCTCACCGAAGAGGTCCTTATACTTTTGTAAAATTTCATCCCGGATCTTCAATCGTGATGACAAATCTAAACACTGATAATTTATATCGCAATCGTTCTTTTTAAATTTTACAGTACAGTTTTAACATTATTTATATATAAAAAGTTAAAAATATTTACATAAAAGGGGGGAAGGTCTT
>NZ_QIMI01000287.1:0-993 GCF_007050195.1 Sulfolobus sp. B1
TATGATAGTGAACTAGGAGACATTGATCTGGTTATTAGAACTTCAGGGGAAGTTAGAATAAGTAATTTCTTATTGTGGCATATAGCATACTCAGAACTCTTCTTCTGCGAAGCTTATTGGCCAGAGTTTAGAAAAATAGATTTATGGAGAGCCATTAGATCATATCAAAAAAGAAAACGTAACTTTGGGGCTTAAGTTTTTATTCTTGTGATCTAGATTTTAAACTCGGCGTTAATTATGGGATTTTATCAAGGCCCAGACAATAGAAAAATATCTGGCGGGTTAAAGGGAAAAAATAGAGATAAGAGAAAATATGAAATTGGCAGCCCTCCTACATTTACTACCATCTCATCTGAAGATACGAGAGTTAAAGAAAGAATATTAGGTGGTAATTTTAAAGTGAGGTTAAAGTATGCAAGCTTTGCCAACCTAATAGATCCTGCTAATAATACTGCTAAGAAAGTTAAGATATTAGAAGTGATTGAAACTCCTGCCAATAAGGAGCTGGCTAGAAGAGGAATTATTATAAGAGGGGCTAAGATAAGAACTGAAGCAGGCATTGCAATAGTTAAGTCTAGACCAGGTCAAGATGGAGTTATTAATGCAGTGTTGGTTAGAGATGAGTCTAAGGGATCTTAAAGATGAAAACAGAATAGTTATTTGGCCTTCATATTTCTTATCAAACAGCAGATCTAAAGGTAGAAGAGTTAGAAAAATCCAGTATAAAATTACCATAGAAGATATTTTAACTGAATCAAAAAATCTGGGATTAGACCCAATAATAATAAAAGATAAAAAGTATCCTAGGGACAAGAAGGTAAATCTTATAATTTCAGTAAAGAAAATAAAAAGTAAGAATTATACAATTAAGTTAATTTTTAATAATATCGTAGCTAAGGTAGAGAAAAATAGGAATAACTGATTGGAAAGTTACAACTTTCACGTCCTTTACTTTAATAAATAATTATGCTAATAATCATCTGTGATCTAACT
>NZ_QIMI01000288.1:0-986 GCF_007050195.1 Sulfolobus sp. B1
TGAATTGAAGAAATGGGCTGAAGAAGAGAGGAGAAAAGGACACAGGGTAGGTGTAGGATTAGCGTTTTACTTAGAGGTGTGCAGTTTTGGTCCTTGGGAGTATGCAGAAGTCAGAGTAGATGAAAGAGGAGACGTTTTAATAGTAACCGGCACTACACCACATGGGCAAGGTACTGAAACTGCAATCGCCCAGTTAGTAGCTGATGCCTTCCAAATACCAATCGAAAGGATAAGAGTTATTTGGGGAGATACCGATGCAGTACCTGCCAGCATGGGAACTTATGGCTCAAGATCAGTAACAATAGGTGGTTCCGCAGCGTTAAAAGCTGCCGAGAAGATACTAGATAAAATGAAGAGAATAGCTGCGTCTACTTGGAACGTAGATGTTCAAGAGGTTCAATACGAAAAAGGAGAATTCAAATTGAGGAGTGATCCAAGTAAGAAGATGAGCTGGGATGATGTAGCTAATTTAGCTTACAGAAGTCATGAACCTGGTTTAGTAGAAAAACTGATCTATGAGAATGACGTCACTTTTCCATATGGTGTTCATGTAGCTGTAGTTGAAGTAGATGAAACCGGAATAGCTAGAGTAGTGGAATACAGAGCTTATGATGATATAGGGAAAGTAATTAATCCTGCCTTAGCGGAGTCACAAATCCACGGGGGAGGTGTACAAGCAGTCGGTCAAGCTTTATATGAACAAGCTATACTTAATGAAAACGGTCAGTTAATAGTAAGCTATGCTGATTATTATGTTCCTACAGCAGTGGAATCTCCCAAGTTTACATCAATCTTTGCTGAACAGTATCATACATCCAATTATCCGACAGGTAGTAAAGGTGTTGGCGAAGCTGCGCTAATTGTAGGTCCTGCGGCTATCATTCGTGCGTTAGAAGATGCTGTTGGAGCGAGATTTACCAAAACTCCCACTACACCAGAAGAGATCTTAAAGGTCATTTTAAGTAAGAAATAATATAATTTTTTAA
>NZ_QIMI01000289.1:0-973 GCF_007050195.1 Sulfolobus sp. B1
CTCTACCCAAGGGATAGGGGTAAAGTGGCTGAAGACCCAGCCTTTGGTCTACCGCTGGATGAACGGAGCGGGTGTCAAAGCCCACTAGCTATGAAGTGGTGAAAATGAAGGCGGTAAACCATAAACCAGTGAACCGCTCTAAGGGAACCCTCGCCATTTAGGGCGGGGAGGAGGTCAGTTCCTGCGAGGTTTTCTTTTTCGGTTATAACGTTACCGTGTGTGGATAACAATTTGGTTGATATAAATTGAATTTTCTTTATTGTGGAAAAGTGTTTTGTGTGAGGCAACTCATCTATTGGGGCGAGAAGATGAATGGGTTTGATTTCCTAACACTCACCTAACTCAACAAGAAACACAATAACGAGATGGCTAAAAATATTCTTCAATACAATTTACTCGAAATCTATTGGCATAAGTGAGAATAAAATTGAATTTTATGGGGATGGGTGAAATTGTTGTCCACACACATGTCATTAAAAGATGATTCTCTGAACTGATTGTACCTCCGTGTCCCTTTAAACAACTAAGATGAGTCTTCTATTGTTTCACCTCATGACCTCTATTTTGGTGTTGAGCAAGAGTTCTCAGCGAATTTATGAATAGTAAAATTTTGCCCTCTACACATTAATTAAATAATCAAAATCTTTCTATAGTAGGGAAACTTAGCTTATATCAAAACTTATGCTTATCTGTACTTATTACCAAAACACATATAAAATGGAAAATTAAACGCATTATTGTGCTGGTATGCTTTATTGATGAGAGCGGTAAGCCTACTATCAAGGAAGACAGCCCTTTTATAGTTACCTCGACTATTGTATGGGAAGATGCTACTATAACTGAGTGTAGAAATAGATTTGCTGATATAAAAATAAAATATGGACTTGACCCAGATTTAGAGGTTCATGCTAAGGATTTGTTTCATCCATCTTCAAGTAACCCTTTCGGAAAATTGGAAAGGGAACAAGTGCGT
>NZ_QIMI01000290.1:0-964 GCF_007050195.1 Sulfolobus sp. B1
CTATTAACTGTTGGAGCTTTCTATGTAACTGCACCTGTTGTACCTGGATCTGTTGAGTGGATATTAACTGCTCACTACATTAACGCGACTACGGGTGTACCAGTGGAGATAAGTTATGCTATAGTGCAACAGCCAGAAGCTACTGTAGTTGATTTGAACGCTGCTAACATATCTACAACTAGCTTAGTAAGTATACCTATAGTCAACGTGATGATAACTAGTAAATACGCTACTGCTCAAGTAATGTACAATCCATCTAACGCAAGCTATAAGGGTAACCTATTACCTACATTAACTGAAACTGGAGTTCAGACCGGGAAGTTCTTCGGACCAGTAGTTAACCTATACGTAGCCCAAGGATCATTAAGTAGTCCTAATGGGACAATGTATGTAGTATTAGGATCCAATAAGGTAGCAATAGGTACTGCTAACTTGTACACTTACGCTGGATATCACTTTGGACCATACACTGCTTTACCATTATCATCTAATGTGACTTTCACGGTTCAAGATCCAGTCACTCATGGAACTGTAAGTGGAACGACTACTTTAGGTGCATTTAACAATACTCCAATAAGGATATCACCATTAGGTGTAACTATTACTCCGTCTGCAACTAACAAGGTGTTCTATTACTATACTTCACCATTAGTGTTAAGTCCAACTAGCCAGTATATAGTGATACAAGTAACGAGTACAATAACATACTCCTATCCATTCTATATAGAGACTGTAGTATTCTTAGGATCTAATGTGACTACTGGGACACCAGTACCAGGTACTCCAGCGTTCCAGACAGTATACTCACCAACTTTAGGACCTGGTGTAGTATTGCAAGTGCCAATACAGACATATCAGGTAGTAAGTCTATCAACTCCAAGTGAGCCTCATACTGTAGTAATGTTTGCAGTACCATTTGCTGGTGGACCTGCAATATCATTATACCCATCATTCCTGGTGTATA
>NZ_QIMI01000291.1:0-957 GCF_007050195.1 Sulfolobus sp. B1
TCCAATGGTAGTAGGACCAGGAGAAAATAACGTACCACTAACAATAATACTACAAGATACGGGGATAGCTACAGTGACAAATGCTACACTGATATTACAATCACAATATCCAGTTGAGTTTTTACAAAGTAATGTTAGCGTAGGAAATATACCAGTAGGACAGCCGATACCAGTAACGGTACTAGCTAACGTGTATCCTAACATAAGCACTACTGGAGTGTATTATATTCACTTGAAAATAGTATATTATAATGGAGTAAAACAAATAATTAAAGTGCCTATTTACATACAGTCTAACAATGAGATTTCGCTAGAGGGCATATGGGGCTCATTGTCCAATCCAGAAGTTGTTGCACCGGGTGAAAATAACGTACCTTTAACTTTAGTTGTTAAGAATCTTGGTGAGAATTTGTTATCTAATGTAACGCTTATGCTACAATCACACTACCCAATACAATTCCTACAAAACAACGCAACAGTAGGCTTCGTCCCAGCAGGAAGTTACAACTACGCAACAGTAATAGCAAACGTATACTCAAACGCAACACCAGGAGTATACTACATACCAATAACAGTACAAATATACAACGGATACAAAGAAACCGTGATGGCTACCGTTCAAATACTGGGATATATTACAATACAAGCGCAATCTCTGTGGGGTAGTATAAGCTCACCTATTACTGTATCTCCAGGAGAGAGCCAAGTACCTCTAACTGTTGTTTTAAGAAACACTGGAGATGTAAATATTCTGAATGCTACTTTAACCTTCCAGCCCATAGAATATCCCTTAATATTCCATCAGACTACAGCTCAAGTAGGTATAATACCAGCGGGAGAGGAGAATTACGGAACTGTTACTGTTAGTGTATTCCCCAATGCTACCCCTGGAGTTTATTATATACCAGCTACCTTGAATTACTTCAACCATATTACTACGATATCAGTACCCGTTGT
>NZ_QIMI01000031.1:0-15233 GCF_007050195.1 Sulfolobus sp. B1
ATATTCTTCAATACAATTTACTCGAAATCTATTTAGCATAAGTTAGAATAAAATTGAATTTTATGGAGGTGGATGAAATTGTTATCCACACGCCATAGTGGAATCTAAAATAATCAATAATTCTTTCGATCTCTTAAGGTTCATCTTGCTAGTCCTAAGGAATGATTAACTTTCAACTCTATCAAAGATCAATAGAGCGAGATTATTGTCGTGAAGATGCATAAATCAACGAAGCATCTGCCAATATAATTGGAATATTACTTGGGTTGTTTAGTGGAGTGATAGGAAACAGAAAAATTCCTCAGGATATGAAGAAAAATGATTTTTTAATAGAGATTTTTACGGCAAAAATAAGGTAGGAGCTAGAAACGCATAGACTACTCCAATTATAATTAAATAAATCAAGATGCCAATAGCCCACGGCAAATTAGCTCTTATCACTACTCCTTCCTTTCTGACATACTTTGTAGTAGATACGCCAGCACTAGCTGTCTGCGGAGCTACTGGCTTCGCTAATTCTGCCCCTACAGAGTTTAATGCAGGAGTTAAACCTATAGGTAATCCGGCTAATCTAGCAGTTGTTACTTGAAATACTCCGAATAGTGCATTTGAAGATGTGTTACTACCAGATAACGCACAGCCTAACCAGCCAAACAATGGAGACACTATTATAAATACTAGTCCTAGATCACTTGTCTTCCACGCTAATGAGTAAGCCATTCCGCTAAAATTAAATACGTAAGCTAAACCTACTACGAAAACACCCGTTAATATACCTCCCCAATATTGCATAAATGATCTTTTTATAGCTTCTCCCATGATTCTTGGAGAAGCTCTCAAAACTATTGATATTACAATCCAAGATACTAATATTGAGGTACCGGCAACAAATGGATTAAAAGCGAAGCTAACTGCAACTTTTTTATGGAGGAGTGTTGAAAAAGCTGGCTGCTCTAAAGTGGCTATTGATACTTTAGTTAATGGTGACCACGGTCCCGTCCATAAAGTCACTATTATAATCAGTATTATGAAAGCGGACCATGCCATTATAACATCTCTAGTCGTATATTTTTTATCATTCCCTCCACCCCCATTAAGTTGCCTCAAGGATAGAACTCTTTTAGGCCTCCAGACTCTTAAGAATAAGAGCAGTATTATGAACGAAACTAGTGATCCAGTAATGTCCGGTAAATAGGGTCCCACAAAACTCGCTATAGGATATTGACCTAAGATGTAGGCTAATGAGGCTACAATAGCCATAGGCCAAACATCCTTTATTCCCTTCCATCTATCAACCAAATATAATAGTATCCAAGGCGGTAAAAGCGCTAATATTGCCACTACTTTAGCGACAGACGAGGATACAAATAGTAAAGGTGATCCCGGAGTTGCAGCAAGGATTACGATCGGTGTTCCTAAAGCACCAAAAGACACCGGGGCATTGTTAGCTAATGCGGAAACTTGTAGAGCTTTTAGATCTTCGAAACCTAAAGCTATGAGTAATGGTGCAACGAAAGCCCATGGATATCCAAATCCTACTAAACCTTCTAATAGAGCGCCAAAAGACCAAGCTAAAAGAACAGCTTGAATCCTAGCATCATTTGTAGAATTTCTAATTACCCAATCCTTAAATGCATCGAACTTCCCTGTTAACACTAATGTATTGTAAATAGTCAATCCCCAGAAGACTATCCATGATATTGCCCACGTTCCAACTAATGCACCAATAAGCCATGCATTCATTACTTGCGTAACTGGGGTTCTCCAAACTAATATAGCAACTAAGATTGTTACAATTGATCCTATTAATGAGGCTAGCCAAGCAGATAGCCTTAACCCGGCTAATAGGATAAGTAGAACAATTATTGGAGTTAGTGAAGCTAAAATCGTTAAGCCTACATTTCCTGTTGGGTTTAAGGGTTGGGTAAACATTTTAATTCTAGTTATAGAAACCATTTTTCTGATTTTTAAAGTTATTTTTAACACTTAAGCAAACAATTTATGTGCACTTTGTAAAAATGTTATTTTCTCTAATGATTTGATTGACATTTTTTACATTTATTATTATCTTAACTTGCCGGAAACGTTTAAATATTAATATGAGGAAGGAGTTCTATATAATGTAAGTTAGGTCTAATATAGATGGAGAGCAAAAGAAGAGTGAAGAATCTTATTATCGAGAATACCCATATGATCAAAACTGAATATAGCTGGTATAGAAGTTTTAAGAGGTGTAATAAATGTACTTAAAGAAGAAATTTGGTGAGGATAAATACAGTTGGTTTTCGTACTGTAGGCAATAGAATAAAGCGCCGTAGTAAGCAGTTTCAGTGAGAGAATTAAGTTTATATAACTCCATACTAGTATTTTTTACAAAACGCCAGATGTGGGCATGTATCCCGAAAGGCTTGCATAGTCCAAGATGTGCGGGTTTCCCCACTTAGATGGTGGGTTGGGGTTATCCCGCTAATGGGGCGTAGGAGGATGAGGGCGAAGAATTCGCTTGACTCCCGTGAAGCCCAAGGGTCGATATCAAATTATATGAGATCCGATGAAACGCAAACCCCTTTAAGACACTTCTTGTCTTATCTAATCTTTCGCCCTTATCACAACAACAGAAGGATTAGGGAAGAGATAGAGTTAAATTGTTGATTAATGTTGAGACAAGCTAGAGCTCATGTTATAGTAACAGCTTATGCATTTGAACTGAATTTTGAAGCAAAGTTTATTAAACAAAAGGAAAAAACCTAGCCTCTTAAGGTGAAGGAGATTTAGTTTATAGCGACGTTCTGAAGGTATAGAATAAACTATAAATGTGTGAATATAGTGTGGTAATGAGGATCTAGCAAAGTCCAGTTGCATAAACAAGCTAGTTAAGATTTATTTTTATACTCATATGATTGCACTCTATTTAGTTTAGTATTTAAGCTTAGCTTTCACTAAAAAATTCTTAGTAAATCTGATGGGAAATATAATAATTATAAGGGCAAGACTACCCCTTTAGGGTAAGGGGGGAGGTAAGAGAGACCATAACCATGGCTTAAGATCTTTAGTTTATTACTCAAATATATCCAAAATATGTTCATTATTTTAGTGTTGATTAACTTTATTTCTCAGTAATATTTATTCAATTATCTCAGCTAACTTTCTAGGATTTCCTTCCATTAACCACCTAACTGCATTATTAGGATCATCGAATTCCCTCGAGTCAAAATCATAAGCCATGGCAACTCTCCAAGGATGTGTGACTGGAGAGAAGAAGTCCTTATTGTATCCTGCTCTCATTCTTAAAGACTCATATCCGCGGTTATTTATTAATAATATCCTTACATCTAAACTATATCTAGATGCAGTCCATAGTGCTTGAGGAGTATAATTAAAACTTCCATCTCCTAATATTATTAACGACTTACCTCCAGCAGATGAATATCCTATCCCGGCTGGTAATGCCCAGCCTAACAATCCTGCTCTATTAGTATAGAAGCTATGCTTTCCTTCAGAAAACATTTTTCTTATAATTTCTCCATGGGAAGACGCCTCGCTAAATACAGTATAACCATTAAGTTTATCACGCAAATTTTTCATCACGTTATATATCTTTTCGTCAATTTTCCTTTCCCTTATAATGGATATACTTTTTTCATTCTTTGGCTTTACTAAACTACTCAATTTGATCAAGAAGTCTTTGATGTTACACACTATACTACTCCAAGGTCTCTTCCTCGCTTCATTTAAGTCTGAAGTTATTTGTATAGCTTTTTTCCACTCTATTTCCTCATCGGCATATAATACTCTGTGTAACTCAGCCCCAACTACTAGCACGAAATCATAATTTCTTATTATTTTATTTATTTCACTAGCCCTAGTTGGTAGGGTATCAGTAATCTTTACCCCTACTGATCTAGATAAATATGGTTCAACATAAATTGGAGTTTTCAGTTTTTCTGCTAAGGTCCTTAACTCCTCCCATGCCTCATAGACATCTATCTCATATCCTGCTATAATTGCAACCTGGTAACTTGAATTTATCCTTTCTGCTACCTCTTTGACGTTAGTGTCATCGCATAAATTACTATATTTAATCTCCCCTTGGTCTATGTATTCTTCATGAGATTCAATATCCGCAATATCATAAGGTAAAGAAACTATTACCGGACCGTAGGGTGGAGAAAGGCAGGTTCTTATGGCTCTATTGAACGATTTAATAACTTCTTTAGAGTTCTTTATCACAATGTAATCCTTTACGTACGGTAATGAATGGAAATTATAATATAACATCGGCTCATCAACAAAGGTATGAGATGCTTGTTGACCTACTATAATTAGTAAGGGTGATTTATTATGATAAGCTGAATAAATGTATCCAAATGAATTAGACAAGCCTGGTCCGGCATGTAGGTTAGAAATCCCTAATTTCCCCGTTTTAAGATAATATCCTTCACTCATCCCTACAGCTATACCATCGTGTAATGCCAAGTAATAATTCATGTTTTCTGGAATATATTTTAAAAACGGTAATTCAGTGGTTCCAGGATTGCCATAAATGGACCCAGTATACTTGGCTAGTATTTTATAAATTTCATCAGCTATTTTAGGCATAGGATGTGTTTATTCATGAACAATATAAGCTTTTCTTTTAATGTTTTTTTAAAGATACAATGATTAAAAACTAATAACGAAATAAAATTTACAAAAAATAACTCGAAAAATTCTAAAAAGAGGTAGAAAAGCTTAAAAACTTATTTTCATTTGATAAACTTAGAATGGCGAGAAAGTATTATATAACAGTAGGGGTTTTAGCACTAGTATTCATTATACTCTACTCCCTCTTGCCAATTTATTCTAAGGATTCTCCTACTCTTTTAGGGTTACCACTATTTTACTGGTATCAAATGATACTAATGCCAATAGGTGCTATAGTATTTTTCATAGTAATATTAACGATAAAGGATTGAGAACATGGATGGCTTACATGTCTCAATAATTTCAGTTATATTATTTGTAATCCTTTTCGCTATATTCGTATTTTTAGGATTTTATGGAAGCAGGTGGAGAAGGGGAGATCTATCAAAACTTTCAGAATGGGCTTTAGCTGGTAGAAGATTAGGTCCCTATCTGATGTGGTTCTTATTGACAGCTGATTTGTTTACAGCATATACTTTTATTGCAGTCCCCTCGCTCGTTTTGGCAAGTGGCCCTATAGGTTTCTTCGCTGCCTTTTACTCTGGAGTTACACCATTTATTGCACTTCTCTTTATGCCCAGATTGTGGGCAATATCCAGAAATAGAGGTTATGTGACAGCTGCGGACTTCGTTAAGGAGAGGTTCAATAGCAAATTACTTGCTGGTTTAGTTGCCATAACTGGTGTTGTAGCAGAACTACCCTATATAGCCTTACAAATAGTTGGAATGCAGGCTGCGTTATTTATTTTATTATTAGGTTTAGGAGTTAGTAACATTACTTTAGCAAGCGATTTAAGTTTATTAGTATCATTCATAATACTCGCAGCTTTCGTATTTACCAGTGGATTGAGAGGGGCTGCCTTAACTGCAGTTTATAAGGACGCTATAATTCTTATCAGCGTAATAACAGTTGTAATATACGTCCCATTAGCATTTGGAGGCTTTTCAGCTGCCTTTCATAACGCAGCCACATTAAGCAATCAAATCAATCTAGCTTTAAACCACGTTAATAAACCCATTTTCTACAATTATTTACCTAATACTATTTCTGCATATTCAGCCTATATATCCTTAGCAATTGGAAGCGCTTTTGCACTATACCTTTATCCTCATGCGGTCAATGGTAGTGTTAGTGCAGATTCTAAGCAATCTCTTAAAGTATCTCTAGCTCTACAGCCATTTTATTCATTAATATTAGCTATTATAGCTTTGTTCGGCATACTAGTTTACGCCGATATTAACGTAGTAAAGTTCATAAGTTCTGTAAAATCTGGGGCAATAGCAGTTCCTGCATTAATTGGATACACTATGCCAGATTGGTTTGTTGGAATCGCTTTATTAGGTATTTTCATAGGTGGGCTAGTTCCAGCAGCTATAATGGCTATAGGAGCAGCTAATTTACTGACAAGAAACATCATTAAGGAGTTTAAACCTAATATGTCTTCTAACACTGAATCTGCATTAGCTAAATGGATTTCTACAGCCTTTAAATTCCTAGCCTTGGTATTGGTCTTCACTACTCCAGCAACTTATGCGATACAACTACAATTACTTGGAGGAATAATAATATTGCAAACATTACCCCCCGTATTCTTGGGATTGTATACGCATAAGCTTAATGGTTATGCGCTGACAGGAGGATGGGTAGGAGGGATGTTTAGCGGGATTTATCTAACACTTTTAGCTAATCACTTCGGACCATTGAAGACTTCTTCATTCTTAACTCCTATAGGACCGATGTATATTGGTGCAATATCAGTTCTAATTAATTTGGCTATTGGATTAATAGGTACTGGAATAGCATATGGTATTGGCTGGAGACCAGTAACGAATATTAAATCAGAAGAGCTAGTTTAATTTTTTAAAAATATGCTAACTTTTTTCTACAGTTGTAGTCTTTTACAAAAGTTAAATACATCCTAAACAAAATCACTAGTATGATAGACTTTCATTTTCATGCTCCAATAAAGGAATTTCTAGATTTTTTGGGAGAATATGAAGAATCCGCATTAAAGTACTTTAATGCTAAAGTCGAGGTCAAAGGATTAAAAGAAATCCTCGATTACTACGAATCCTTCGGTATAAGGAGATTTGTGGTTTTACCAATAGATTCAACAACCTTTCTAGGTAGGAGAATTCCAAACGAGGTCATCAAAGCTGATGATAGGATAATCAAATTTATTTCAATAGATCCGCTAAAGCATAATGCCGTAGAAGAGTTAAGAAAATTAATAAAAGAATATGAACCGGTTGGTGTGAAACTACACCCTCAATTACAAGGTTTTCATCCATTAGATGAGAGAGCATTAAAGGTATATGATGTAATTAATCAGCACGGTTTGGTAACAGTTTTTCACACTGGAACTTCTGGAATAGGGGCTGGTGTTAAATCCCAGATAAGGTTAGATTATGGAAGACCCATATATTTTGACGAAATAGCAGTTAGGTTTCAAGACACGAAAATCGTCTTGGCACATTTCGGATGGCCATGGACTGAAGAAGCAATAGCTATTTCTCTACACAAACCTAACGTTTACTTAGATCTCTCTGGTTGGGCTCCTAAGTATATACCAGATGTAATATGGAAGTACGCTAAAAGGCTTAATGAAAAATTACTGTTTGGCTCAGACTTTCCCTTGATAAAACCAGAAAGATGGGTTAAGGAATTTTCTGAAGTAAATATTAGTCAAGACGTTAAGGATAGAATTCTAAAATATAATGCTGAAAATCTAATAAAGGCTGTAGAGCATTTCTAACTAAAAAATAAACGATTTAACTTTTTGTTAGATAACTTTTTATTACATTATGAGTGAATAATCATATGTCTTTCTTTAATTTAGATGAAATAAAAAAGCTGGTTAAAAAGAACAACTCAGTATTAGTAGTGTGGGACGTTCAAGACGCTTTAGTAAATTCAATATTCAATAAGGACGAATTCATAAACAAGCTTAAGGAGTTAATCGATGCAGCAAGGAAGAATAACGTTCCGATAGTGTACACTATGATTACGCCGTTTCCGGAGAGATTCCAACCAATAATTAGACGTTCATTTAACCCTGGCGATATATATAAAGAAGTCTATCCTAAGGAAGGTGATGTAATATTAAGGAAAAACACTCCAAGTATATTTGTGGGTACAAATTTTGAGCTTATGCTAAGAAATGCTGGAATAACGTCCATAGTTTTCACCGGGATAGCAACTGATATAGGTGTTGAAACTTCAGCTAGACACGCACAAGCCTTAGGATTCATTCCAGTTATAGCTAAAGAGGCAGTCTCATCAGCTGATAAACAAGCCCATGAGAGGTCATTAGCAAATATGCAAAGGCTGATGCTGGTGTTAAGCAATAAGGAAATAATTGAACTTTGGGAGAAGTCTTAAATTCTTTGAAAGCCTAGACAATAAGTATGCGTGAGACTCTTTTCAATTCGTCTCTGAGCGCTAATGTTTACAAAGTGAGGAAAGCCTCGCCTTTTAAGGCGGGGTAATATTTTTAGTGAAGGAATATTATTGGGGAGGAGGGAAGCCATAAAGCGTAGTGAAAACGTGTCCCTCCTCCTCAATATATATCCCCAAGTCCCGAGGAGAGTGGAGTGTCGCTCAAGGGATAGTGGTAATTTGACTGAAGACCCGGACATTGGTCTACCGCTAGACAAATGGAGTTGGGCTTTAAAGCCAACTACAATGAAGTGATGAAGGCGGTAAACTTGTGAACTGCTCTAAGGGAACCCTCTAAGGGGAGGAGGTCAAGTTGTAGACGAAGTATATATTAGGGAAAGGATGATGACGTTATAAAGATTTAATAACTTTGTTAAGTAAATATCACATATGGTAACTTTAGCAATATATAATCACCCTATTGAGACTTTAGGAACTTTTAAAAAATATTTCTATAATGTTAAAGAAATTTATGCAGAAGAACTGAAGGGTAATGAGGATTTTGAGGAACTAGTAATTATGGGAGGACCTATGGGAGTTTATGATAGAGATAAATATGGATTTTTAGAAACTGAGATGCAATTGATCAGAAAGGCTTATTATCAGAATAAGAGGGTTTTAGGAGTTTGTTTAGGGTCTCAATTAATTTCAGAAGCTTTAGGGGGGAAGGTAATTAAAGGCCCCTATGGTGTTGAGTTAGGAGTTCAGAAAGTCAAGATAATTGGAGAGCTATCGAATTTCTTAAAGACTGATGAGTTATTAGTCTTTCAGTGGCACGGAGATACTTTTTCTTTGCCTATAGATGCTGTCCTTTTGGCATACAACAGGAACTATTTCCAGGCTTTTAAAGTTAAAAGGATCTTAGGTTTACAATTTCATCTGGAAGTGAATTCAGAAATGATAAGGGAATGGGTTAAGAATTATGGAGGAGATGCTAGCATTGTAGATGATGTGAAGAGAAATGAAAAAGAATTAGAACATAATGCTGAAAAGATCGTAGCTTTCTATAAGTCATTATAGATGAAAAAGAAAACCCTCGCCCTTTAGGGTCAGAATAGTGTTATAGCTATTAGTTTGTTCTCAGTCATTTCAATCATGGTTTCTCTAACTCCCTCTCTTCCTATTCCAGTCTTCTTAAATCCGCCGAACGGTAATGAGTCCCACCTTAACCTTGTACTATCATTTATTATAACTGCTCCGAATTTCAACTGTCTGCTTATCTTTAAAGCCCTATTTAAGTCATTGGAAAATATCGCTGATTGCAAACCATATTCTGTTGAATTGGCGATGCTAATTGCTTCCTCATCATTCTTAACACTCACAATTGGTGCAATTGGTCCAAAAACTTCAGTTTTTAGCGCTAACATATCTAAGTTTGCGTTGGTTATGACTGATAGCGGGAAGAAATATCCAGAATCTGAACCCTTGTTTAATATTTCTACCTTACCTCCTTTAATCTTTGCGTCCTCCAATACACTATTTAGCTTCTCTACACTCTCCCTATTAATAACTGGACCTACGTCAGTAGTTTCGTCTAATGGATCTCCTACTCTTAGGCTTTTTACTTTCTCGTAGAATGCTTTAGCGAATTTATCCGCGATCTCCTGCCTTACTATTATTCTTTTTCCAGCATTACAGTTTTGTCCTGCGTATTCAAATCTCGCTCTTACCGCTATTGAAGAAGCCCTATCTATGTTGGCATCTTCCAAAACTATTATTGGATCTGATCCCCCTAATTCCATAATGATCCTTTTCCCTAATGCTACAGCCTTGGAAGCTATACTTAGCCCAGTTTGCGTAGATCCGGTAAGCGTAATTAATCCAACTAAGGGATGCGTTATTATCTCGTCTCCAATCTCATTGCTATATCCCGTGACTATTCTTACAGCACTGTCTGGAAGTCCAGCTTCAACTAAAATTTTTTTCATTTCAATTGCTGATAGTGGCGTGTTTATGCTAGGTTTTACAACTACTGAATTGCCCACAGCTATCGCAGGAGCTACCTTATGAGCAAAGGAGTTTATCGGAAAGTTAAAAGGTAATATAGCAGTAACTACACCTATTGGTTCTCTAGTACTTATAACTATCCTGTTCTCGTTACCAGGAGGATACTCATAAGCATCTACCCTATAATTCTTGCCCTCTAAAACTATCGATGCCTCTTCCGCAGCTTGCCTAAATAATCTGGATGCCCTTAAAACTTCTACTCTAGAATCTTTTATAGGCTTTCCAGCTTCTGTCGCCAACAGCCTAGCTAACCTCTCTTGTTCCCTTTCTATGATCTCCGAAACTTTTCTTAAGATATTTGTCCTCTTGTATAACGGCATCTTTGAGATCTCTTCAAACCCCTTATAAGCTTCTTCTATCTCTCCCCTAACCTCATCTTTACTCATCCTCTTAACTGTTCCGATAACTTTCAAATTTGAAGGAGAGCGTATTTCAATATTTTCTGTCATTATTCATTATTAAGATCTCCAATTTTAAAACTTTTGCAAAACATATAAACCTTAAATATATCCTTTAAACTAACTGACAAAGGAAGGACAAGCCTCGCCCTTTAGGGCGGGGTAAAGTTTTTAAGTGAAGGAAGATCATTGGGGAGGAGGGAAGGAAAAAGTAATGAGAACGTGTCCCTTCTCCTCAGTACATATCCCCAAGTCTCGAGGAGGGTGGAGTGGGGGCTCCTCTACCCAAGAGATAGTGGTAAAATGGCTGAAGACCTAGCTATCGCTGGACGAGTGGAGCGGGCTCTAAAGCCCACTAGCTATGAAGTGGTAAAGGCGGTAAACTTGTGAACCGCTCTAAGGGAACCTTTAGAGCGGGGAGGAGGTCAGAATTTAGTCTTTGACTAGCAATTCAGTGTTAATAAAAAGCATTAAGGTAAGAATCTAGATCTTCTCAATATCTTAGAAGTGAGTTCTATATTTACGGAATATAGGTTTATAAAATCAAATAGAAAATTGTATTTATGCGTAACTGAGCAGCAATCTACAAGAATTTCTCTTAGTTTAAACACAAAATTGAAACATTCGACTAGTTAAACTATTAGAAGCCTAAAACACGCACGTGAACTGCACTTAGCATTCAACAAGAAATAAGGTAAGATGTTGAAAATATCCATAGTACAATTTACTCAATCCATAAGTCAGAATAAAATTTTATTGAGTGAACGAAATTGATTTCTACATGCGCAGTTATGTCAGCTAATATCGCTAGTTTCCTCTATAGCTTTTGGAATAGTCTTACTACTGTTCTGACATTTTAGTATTACTGGAGAAATCTGTTAAAGTCCCTTATCTTCATGAAATACAATGGGCTACGAGGAGCAGTCCAGAATAAAAACTCAGCTTTGAAAGGCTATCTTTTATTTTCACTTTATAACCCAGTTATAGAGTGTGTATCCAGCTAATACTGAACCGTTAACGTCGTTGAACTCCATGCCCACTTGTATGGCGTCCAAGTAGTATCCTTCCGGTGTGATGTTAGGAAACACCTTCTGAATGAAAGAGAAGCTCCCCTCGATCAGCTCCGAGAGCGGTACTGTCACGTTTCCCTCCAGCTGAATCTCGCTAAGGAAGTAGACCCCTATCCAACCGTTGGCAGACCCAGTGTGTGGGATCACGTAAACGGAGAAGTTATCCTCAAGGGGAGTCCCATTGACTACCAAGGTGGCCTGCACTTGTCCCTCGTATATGAAGTAATTGGAGAGGGTCTCGTTGTGGTACAGCCAGATCATCACCTCTACGTCAGGGAACTCCAAGTAGGTAGTGTTGGGGTTCTGCGTGAGCCATATATCGTAAGAGAAGTCGTCTATTACACCCTTCTTTAAAAAGAGGGAGTAGGAAAGGGTAGAGGTGAACTGCGGTAACTTGGTTACCATCAGAGGAAGGGGTAACAGAGGAGAGACTTGAGTGGAGCCGGTGAAGGGGAACCAGTCCTCTTGTCCATACATAATTCCTGGGTAGCCGTCCACGGATATTGATGGGTTGACTTTCTTAAAGTGAGTGAAGTTGATGTAAACGTGGAGGACGTGCCCTATGTAGGTCAAGTTAGCCTCACCGTTGGCGCTCTTCATGTTCCACAGGAATGGAGAGACGAAGAGAGAAGCGTTAGGAGTGTAGACCTCTGCCATCGCGTATGCACTATCGCTCTGGTACTTGCCTAGGACAGTGAAGGTGCCAAGCTCATTGAAAAGGAGTAACTTCCCTGAGTTTTGTGTAGAGCAGGAAGTTGAGCTCTCCTCAAAGGAGCTTTGGGTAGACGTCGAGATACTGGAGGTCGTCTGGGTACGACCTAGTTCTTGGATTAAGGTCACTACCAATGTCACTACTAATGCTATTGCTACTATACCTAGGACAATTTTTCTTTTCATTGTTAATAGTAAAGCGCAGAGTTTAAAAGCATAGGTTAGCTTGATTTTTTCAAGCATGTGGAAGGTCAGTACACGACTATCACGCTGACTATAAGAATGGCTTCAGTCTCATGATGTCTGATAGAAAGAACGGCAAACCTCACTTTTTGAGGGTATAAGCTTTTAATCTTTTCTAACTTTTCCTATGGCACTCCCTTCTGGTCAACTTCAAGAAGATGAGGAGCGGGAACTCTCTCCCGCAATATCAGAAGGGAGTGTCCGTACAATCCTTGTTAGACTATTCCCTAATGGTTACCAACAGAAGAAAATAAAGCTGGTAAACGCATCAGCAAAACTGTGAAACGAAATCAATTACGAGAGAAGACAGCAGTTCTTCCAACATAAGGGAGTGGATCTTAAGGACACTTGGGACAAGTATTATGAAAAGTACAAAAAGGTTCTAGGCTCAGCTAACGCTTTTTTGAGCTTATAAAGTTGAGGAAAGCCTCGCCTTTTAGGGTGGAGAGGAAAAGTCAGCTAAATACCACTTCTACACTAAAAAACTTTTACCCAACTCCTTAAAGGACTAAGCTTGCTTTTCCTTTGTTAATTAATCCGTTAGCTAAATCTGACTTCCTCCCCTTTTCCTTCATCGATTCGTGCTTACATCTCTCATATGTCGAGAGGCTCAGAGAACCATAGAGGTTCATGACTGCAATAACATCACGATCATTCTCATAACCACACTTTATACAATGAAAATACCTATAAGCTACTTCTTCCATTTCTTTTCCGCACTTTGGGCAATGGGTAGAGGAATAATGAGGGTCAACATAAACAACCTTTAGCCCATGCTTCTTAGCCTGCCACTCAATCCAGTATTGAATCCTACGGTACTGCATGAGATAGAGTTTTTATTTCTAAACTCAGAGGGCAATTTCTTCACATTTTTAATTAGGTTATTGAGGTCTTCGAGGAATATAGCAGAAATATTAAACGACTTAGCTGTATCAATAACCCATTTACCCACCTTTTTTGCAGAGTCCTCTAAGATGTTTTTAGCCTTCTTATGGTATGACCTAATTCTGTTAAGGATCCTTCTATTCTCCTTCCACCTCTTCTCATACTTCTTCTGTAAGCCCTCAGCTAATGATTTGTAATGATGAGCATCCTCTAATCTTGTGGGTATCCTAACGTACTGTTCATCGTCTTTACCAACAACTACCTCAGCCATGTTAATATCAATTGCGACACCGTCTTTAGCCTCTGGTTCCTTCCATTCCTTTAGAAGAGTGACCGTTAAGTACGCTTTGCCTTCCTTTAGCAATAGCCTAGCCTCTCTCATTTCTCAGTCCTTGTATTCTGACAAGCTCCTTGGATAGCCTAGTATTGGTATTTCACCAACTCCTATTTTCCTTACACTCATTTTATCGAAATCAATGGAATATGATTGTTCTGGTGTTAACCAGACAGATACCCTCATTTACTACTGGATACTTACCACGCTTGGAGTTCTTCAACCACGACTTGTATATTGCTATAGCGTTTCTGTTACAGTCTACGGCAACCTTTGACGGTAGATTAAACTTTTGCCTTAGTGTTTTGTAAGTACCCTTATGAGTGTCTTTTAATAACCTCTTTGGCTTGTTCTCTCTTACCAATTAAGGACATAACGTAGGCCTTTTTCATAATTAGAGACAAGGCTGAGCAGAGGGGAGGTAGGGGGAAATCTTCAAACTGTAGCTCTGATTTCTAACCCAATCTTTTTAGTCCCTCTACTCATAATAAAGGGGTAAAGGAAAGGGGTTTATATACTTTTCATCCTCACCTAAAGGGCGAGGCTTTCTTTTTCTTTTGTATCGTTAGTTGATTTTTAAATTCACAATCAAAAGATGTTTTGATAGTTATATTCATATATTAATATATCATTACTCATTAATCCTAGTAAAAATAATAAGTTTAAGTTCCGTATATATAGTGTGAAAAAGCCAAAATTGCTAACGACAATTTTAAAGACTATTGCTAATAGTGATGGATCTGTACTTATCAAGGACATACCGTTGAGTAAGAAGACCCCTTTAGGAAAATTATATAAGGCTCTATTATTGTTGAAAAAATTGGACGTAATTGAGATTGAAGGGGATATTAAGTCAAATAGGGCAAGAATAGTTCTAAAGAGAAAATACGATTTCCTTAACTTGTCTCATGATGTTAAAGTAATTTTCAGAGGGGATAGAACTAAGATAAAAAGTTTCAAATATAACGCAATAGCGTTGAAAGAGATGGATAAAATAGAGGTTTCTAGTTATTGGACAGCTGATTATAAGTATAGAACAGAAGTTAAGGTCTATGTCGCTAAGAGGGAAAAAGGTGAAGTGAAACTCTATGAGAAACAGGTCAGTCAACAAAAAGCCTATCTTAAATGGATTCTTAATCCCCCCTTACAAGTAGGAGAGAGTATTCGTTATGGCTTCAAAGTAATTCAAAAGAATTACTTTACATTTACTAAGGAAGAGACGTTAAAGGTGTATAGAGATGAGGAAATGATGGATGGCTTACAAATTTCTACACCCACAATATCTGCTAAACTTGAAATCACTTTTCCTAAATGTTACGAGTTTGAAGGAGTTAAGGCTGAGAAATATGATATAGTGCTCTATGAGGGTCCTCAAGACCCTGTGAAAATCCCAAAGGAGGTCGGAGATTTAATAGTAGAAACTAACCAAATAAGATTATATCTCTATTCACCTCCCTTAGGAA
>NZ_QIMI01000292.1:0-951 GCF_007050195.1 Sulfolobus sp. B1
TTTCCATCATTTCTCAATTTCTCCATTAAGCTTCTAAATTCTCTGTACCTAATATTATCTTCTAATTCAAGAAGCTTAAAACTATTGGATATTTTATTTCTATAGTACTTAACTAACTTATCAGCTAGGAATAACGGATAATTGTAACCTAAAGCCTCTGGTACCGGTTCCTTTCCGAAGATATAGAGAATGGAAAGAAGTTTCTCCAAATCATCTAGAAAAATGCTTGACTCTAAATAAAAAACCCAAGAGACGTCAAATAGCTTAAAGTATCCTTTAATTAAGTCATTTAACTTCTCTTTTATTGCTAGCCAAGGTGTTTCTCTAATACTATTTAAAGAAACTCTAGTTGGTATATCAAAATCTTTAACTATTCCTATAGCGTTTTTAGGTATTTCAATTCCAAGGGATCTATCATACGAGAGCTTCCTATCCAATAATATTATATTAGCTGGGTATTTAGTTGCGTTCAAGTACTCTAATTCCCTCATCTTAGATTCTCCTTCGCATTCACAGCTTTCATCATTAACTATTATGTCTTGAACAATAAAATCACCGTTTGTTAATATTTTGCCGGTGATAACTCCGATGATTACATGTGAAATTTTACCATCAACGGTGAAGGTTTCAGTATAGGTTCCATCTATTGCGCTAAAGGAGAGTTCATTATCTAGAAAGTAATTTTTCCCCGGGTTCATTCTTATTATTGTGATAAAATCACCATTAACGTTAATCGATGACATATTCATACCATCTATTAGAGCTTTAGAGGCTAAAAGGCTTAGGGAGCTACACATGAGTCAGACTAAAATAGCATACTTATTAGGAGTGAGCCAGCCTGCGGTAAAGCAGTATTTAGATGAAGATGAAAACGTCCATTATAAGAGGTTATTAAACTTAGGTTTAAGTAAAGAAGAGTTGGACGATTTCTTGGAAAAATTAACTCAATTA
>NZ_QIMI01000293.1:0-906 GCF_007050195.1 Sulfolobus sp. B1
TTATTATTATTATCACTACCACGGCTATAGCTACGTAAAGCCCAGTATTGCTACTACTGGTAACTGTGGAAGTCGTAGTTACGGTAGTTGGGCTAGTTGTCGTGACCGTGCTCGTTGTGGTACTCACTGAGGTCGTGGTAACAGTGCTTGTCGAAGACGATACACTAGTAACAGTACTGGTTGTAGTGACAGTGCTAACTCCTAACATTGCCAATAAGGAAGGCGGTGTTGCCGTAGATGCCTTACCATATAGAAATGCTAGTACATCGCTCCAAGCTTGTTGAGTAAAGTTCAATGCTTGTTGATTCGTCATTCCCGGAGGTCTAGGGGCTATATTCCATATTATGGGTTCAGCTGGATTGGCGGCATTCCCAACATATACGTTTAGCCAGTACATATATTGAGGAGTAGAGAATCCTATATAATATTGATCTTCCCACTCCTCAAACGGCCATTCAGTTGTCGTAAAGGGTATCACTGGAGTGTTGTTCATTATTATTTGAGCCATCTGATCGTATATTTGTCTAAGTTGTGTGACATTATTAGTCTCACCAGCTTGTATGTATAAGTTGATTAATTGCTGTGGTGGAATCCATCTTTCCCAATCAGAGAGAAGAGTTGTACTCTTCAAAATCGCTGTTATGTTTGCTACGTATACTATAGTACTGTTATTTAATAATGAACTATTTTCTGCCCTTAGCTGAGGTAAGTTTAATAAATATTCTTGTGCTGCAGTTAAATTGGCTATCAGTGTTCCATTAGGCAGTCTTATCTCTGTGTTATTGAGGGCAGTTATATTCGCTGCATATTTACCATTCGATAATTGCACTATAGAAACTAGCGGTGGTATAACTAAGAACCCCCATACAGTATAAGGAGATAGCCAACTATCGTCTCCATACCAAT
>NZ_QIMI01000032.1:0-14760 GCF_007050195.1 Sulfolobus sp. B1
CAACGTCTTTATACTACAAGGAATAATTACCATTCCCTTAGCAGTTACAGAAAAACTTGAGCTCGATGGTGGAGCTTCTATCTGTGATAATCCGTAGATATAATTCGTATATTTTCTTAATTCTTCAATTAAATTTACTCCCATTTCTTTTTCAGCAACTTTGGTAGAGCTTTTAGAAACTATTACATGAACTTCAAAGTCTAATTTATTTAAAACTTCAACAGCTCTTAACGCATAAATTGTTCCGCTAGCTCCACTGATACCTACAATAATCCTCCTCTTTGCTTTCCTTTCCCTGTCCTTTGTTCCTGTTTCTTTAACCATTCTGCTAACCATTTCTGATAACACCCATTACTACAAAATACCCATGGCTTATTATTGCAACACGTTTTGACTACTATAGGATTAGTCTTTATTATCGTCCCACACCAGTTGCATTTTAAAGATACGTTATTCATGGTATTTAACTGAAAGGGCATATCTATTTGATTATTATTGATATTAAAAAATATTGTTCACGTTCATCATTATAAAAGTTAATTTATAAGTTAGTTATATCATTTAGAACTATGGAAGTTAAGATTAAACAAGTAGATGAAGTGAAGATAAGTAGATATATCATAAAGGAGACTATGGAAGATTGGTACAATTTTGTAGAATCAGATGTAGTAATAGTAGGAGCAGGTCCATCTGGCTTATCAGCAGCCTACTATTTAGCAAAGGCTGGTTTAAAGACCTTGGTATTTGAAAGAAGACTGAGCTTCGGAGGAGGAATTGGAGGAGGAGCCATGCTTTTTCATAAACTAGTTATAGAGAAGCCAGCTGATGAAGTATTAAAAGAATTTAATATCAGACTTAAGGAAGTTGAAAAGGACGTGTTTATAGTGGATTCTGCAGAGTTTATGGCAAAATTGGCTGCGGGAGCAATAGATGCTGGAGCCAAAATAATTCATGGAGTTACTGTAGATGATGTTATATTTAGAGAAGACCCATTAAGAGTAGTTGGAGTAGCAGTAGAGTGGACAGCTACTCAAATGGCAAGTCTCCACGTTGATCCAATATTCATCTCAGCTAAGGCTGTTGTAGATGCCACTGGTCATGATGCAGAAGTAGTCTCAGTTGCCACAAGAAAAATTCCCGAGTTAGGAATTGTTATACCGGGTGAGAAGTCAGCTTATAGTGAAAAAGCCGAAGAGCTTACTGTCATGAACACTGGAAAGGTTGCTGAAGGATTATACATTACTGGAATGGCTGTAACGGAAGTTAAAGGACTCCCAAGAATGGGACCAATATTTGGAGCCATGGTTCTATCTGGTAAAGCAGTAGCTGAACATATAATAAATGATCTTGTGAAAAACCAGATAAAGATCTGAAAGACTTAAGTTTTTTCATTTTTAAACCTTAATTGAAAACTAACGAAACCTAGAACACTCATATTTTTCTTGAGGGGATTTTCTGAACATATGCGTAAATCTTAAATGCTAATTAGAATTCTAGAATAATGAACAATAATGTCATCATCAGAATCGACTAAAATTAAGATTTCAGATAAAGCTGAAGGAATAATAGAGAGACAATTCCAAAATACGTTAATAGGAAGAAGAGAAATCTCGATAAAAGTTTATCACATGGGTAGCGGAACTCCGTCGAGGAAAGACATGATAAAGTCTGTGGCTCAAGCACTAGGAGTACAAGAGAATTTAATAGTAGTTAGAAAAATTTTTACTAGCTATGGTGCTGGAATAAGTAACGTAAAGTTACACGTTTATAATTCAAGGGAAGTCCTCGAAAAAATTGAACCAAAATACTTATTAGATAGAGACGCGGGAACAAAGCAGAAGAAAGGAGGAGGCGGTAAGAGTGGCAAAGAATGAAAAAGTTAAGGCAATAGTTAGGACGTATTATGTAATTGAAAACGGCAAGATAAAACTAAAGAATAAGAAATGTCCTAGATGCGGTAGTGTTATGGCTCATCACATGAAGCCTAATGAAAGATGGGCTTGTGGCAAATGTGGATACACTGAGTTTATAGGTACTGGGAGGAAAAAGTAATCGAAATGATAGTACTAGGAATCGAGTCTACAGCTCACACTTTTGGAGTTGGCATTGCTTCAGATAAAGAACCATATGTCCTCGCCAATGTAAGAGATACTTTTGTTCCTAAAGAAGGTGGAATGAAACCTGGAGATTTGCTAAGACACCATGCTGAAGTATCAGCAACTGTGTTAAAGAAGGCTCTTGAAGTATCAAGATTGACAATCAGAGACATAGATTACATAGCGGTAGCCTTAGGTCCAGGTATGGGACCAGCCTTAAGAGTAGGTGCTACATTAGCCAGAGCGTTATCTCTAGCTTATAATAAAAAACTAGTGCCAGTAAATCATGGGATTGGTCACATAGAGATAGGTTATTTAACTACTAATGCAAGGGATCCCCTTATTCTTTATTTATCAGGAGGAAATACAATAATAACTACTTTCTATAAGGGTAAATTCAGAGTATTTGGGGAAACTTTAGATATTGCATTAGGTAATATGATGGATGTTTTCGTAAGAGAAGTGAAACTAGCTCCGCCGTATATAGTAAATGGTAAACACGTAATTGATATTTGTGCAGAAAAGGGAAGTAAGCTATTGAAATTACCGTATGTAGTTAAAGGACAAGATATGTCATTCTCCGGTTTATTAACTGCTTCGTTAAAATTAGTTGGCAAGGAAAGGCTAGAAGATATATGCTATAGTGTAAGAGAGATCGCATTTGATATGCTTTTAGAAGCTACTGAAAGGGCTCTAGCATTAACGCAAAAGAAAGAACTTATGATAGTTGGTGGGGTTGCAGCAAGTGTAAGTTTGAGGGAGAAATTAAAGGAGCTTGGTAGAGAATGGAATATTTCAATAAAGATTGTTCCTCAAGAATTCGCAGGCGATAACGGGGCAATGATAGCTTATACTGGAGTATTAGCGGCATCTAAAAATGTTTTTATTAATATAAATGAATCGTATATCAGACCAAGGTGGAGAATCGACGAGGTAGAAATACCTTGGAGAGGTTAATTAAAAGAGGAGCAGAATCGGAGATATATGAAGGATATTTCTTAGGGTTACACGCAATTTATAAGCGAAGAGTTAAGAAAGCTTATAGAAATCCTGAAATTGATCATAAAATAAATTATGAGAGAACAATCCTGGAAGCTAAGATAATTTACTCGGCATTAAAGAATGATATAAATGTACCTGCTGTTCTATTCATCGATCCAAATAAGTACTTGTTGGTATTAGAGTATATTGAAGGAATTACAATACGTGATTTATTAAGCGATAATATAAAAATTGATATAAATGAGCTAAGTAGGATTGGCAGGGAAATAGGAAAAATAGCTGGAAGACTCCACAAGGCAGAAATAGCTCACGGAGACTTCACAACAAATAATTTGATAAAAAAAGATGAAAAAATATTTCTAATTGATTTTGGATTAGCTAGGAGATCAAATGACGAAGAAGACTTTGCTACTGATGTCCACGTATTTCTGAGGTCTTTAGAGAGTGTTCATTCTGATTATAAGGACGTAATTTATCAGTCTTTTGTTAAAGGATATAGCGAGATAATGGGCGAAAGGGTAAATGAGATAATTAAATTAGTTAAAGAGATAAGAATGAGAGGAAGATATGTTGAAGAAAGACGTAAAAGTAGGGCTAGTAACGAGTAATAAAGAAAAGTATTTAGAAATGAGAGAGATAGCCGAGAAGTTTAGCCTAAATCTAGAATGGATAGTAGGAGAAAAGGTAGAAATACAGAGTAATAATCTGGAGGAAATATCTAGACACTCTGCAATTTTCGCCTACTTGAATTATAGGCGACCACTTATAGTAGATGATAGTGGATTATTCATTAGAGCTTTAAATAATTTCCCCGGCCCGTATACAAGTTTCGTGAAAAAAACCATAGGAAACGAAGGAATCTTAAAGCTAATGAACGGAGTTAATGATAGATACGCATATTTTATGACAGTAATTACGTTTACCGATGGTAGAATAATTAGGAGTTTTACTGGGATCGTAGAAGGATCTATAGCGTACGAGATGAGAGGAGAAAGAGGCTTCGGTTTTGATCCTATTTTTATACCTCAAGGTGAAAAAAGAACTTTTGGAGAAATGAGCTTGGAAGAGAAAAACATGTATTCGCACAGAGCAAAGGCGTTTATGAAATTCGTAGAATTCATTTGTAATTACGTTTAATCTACATTACTTATACCTGAGGGTCTCCTTTATGCTCTCTTCATTAAGTTCAATGTAATGCTTTTTATAATATGATTCTATATAGTTTAAGTCATCTTCAGTTAAGTCTGGTAAATTATCCATGTTAGTATACTTATTGAGATCTGACAAGGAGGAGATATTAGGTATAACCGAAGAGACCTTATCGTTTTTAAGGATAAACTTTAGCGCTAATTGATATAATTTCATACCTTTCTTCTCTGCAAAGTTTTTCAACTCTACGCTGTTTTTCACCCCTTTTAATAACCAATTAATATCCTTTAGAGACCTATGTAACTTAGGATCTTCAAGTATAGGCCATTTATCCTCATCTAAAATGTCAGAGGCATGAGGAACCCTTATAAAATGACCTATATTAAATTTTAAGAATTCATTACCTGGATTCTGTTCTATGATATTGTAAATATATTCTAGGCTTTCGTAGCCATTTCTTATAGCTTCAAGTCCCTCTTCTCTCCAACCTAATGTTGGTCCTAGTGCCACACCTATCATTCTAACTATGCCGTCCTTCTTCAATGATCTAAGAAAGGATAGTATTTCTTGATTTTTTATTATAGTCATTTTAGGATTATGAATCATTAAAATATCAATGTAATCCGTATTCAGCCTCTCCAATGACTTCTTTAATGCGAATTCTAAGTATGGGATATCGAATTTCTGCTTCATCTTACCTCCCTCTTTATGATAGAAATCATAACCTATTTTAGTTAAAATTACAATTCTATCCCTCTTGGTACTCAAAACATTCCCAATTATCTCTTCTCCTTTCCCTTCGCCATAAACGTCTGCAGTATCAAAAAAGTTTATTCCCATTTCATAACTTCTTCTCAATATTTCTTCTGCCTTGTTAACATCAGCCCCCCACCAATCAGTAATTATACTCCAGATTCCTAATCCTATTTCAGAAACTTGAATGTCGGTATAACCTACGCGTCTGTAGTTCATGTAATATCACTCATTACAATCATTGAATTTTAAATAATAAAAGATAAACCTATATTGATGCTAATACGAGTTAATGAAAAGCAATTTGATGAAGTTCTACATAAATTAAAATCAATGGTCTACGATTATAACTCTAAGATTAAGGAGTTTGGAGTGTACTTGAAACCTTATCACATAGTTTATAAAAATGGTAAAAAATATATCTATGTGGGGAAATATTGGTATAGATTGGAGAAGATAAGGGGAAAGTTAAGATGGATATATCTGGGCAAAGATAAGCCGATAGAAAGCATGCCTAACCCACCTAAAATTCCAAATTCAACGATAATTAAGGAAAACACTGATTATATAATAGATGAGGAGTTATTAAATAAGCTCGAAGGAGATTGATTTCTTAATTTCTTCATCCTTCATGTTTAGACTCTTTGCATTTACGATAGTTATTATATCTTCAGTGTCTAATCTAATTAATTCAGAGAGCGCTAAAGCTAGGCTCGGGTTAAATGGAGAGCTGGAGAAAGTTAAATTAGCGTTTTTTCTAGCATTAATTTTAGCTATTGTATACAAACTCGCTAAGGCATCATATATTGTGGTAAGGTTTATAGTTTTAGAATAGATAGTCCTTCTTAAAATATCTAAGGCATCTGAGTTGCTAGATGAAGATGAAATATCTTTGATTATTTCTTCGTTCACTTTACAGACTACTCCAGTGGATACTTTGTGTTTTATTGCTAATGAAATAGAATAATAGTCCTTATAATAGCATATTATGTTCTCAGCATAAGTCTTCCAATCCCCTCTAAAGCTTTCAACAATCTCAGACAACTTCTTTATGAAGTAGAAGTCGAGTAGGGATAAGAGTAGTGAAAGATTTTTAGCTTGCCCTTCCTTTAAAGCATAAGACAAGGCTTCCCCATATATTGTACCCTTTAGTATGTTTGATAGCTCATCTATTGTAGATGGTAATTGGTCTAAATACTTTTTAAAGAATCTTATACTGTTATTATTACTTCTTTGGTTTATAACGCTTGTTATTATATTTTTGAATTCATCTAAAGACATAACGTATAAATATAGATCAGTAATATTATATGTTATTCTAAATACAGAGAAATAATTTCTAACCTTTTCAAGTAGATCATAAGCTCTCTTCTTCATTAGATACTCAAAATCTTCCAGCGATGATGGTTGTTCTTCGATTATACCCCTCTCCTTAAGTACGTTTACCGTACTATTCCAGCTTTCGCTCGAAATTAGTTCATTTACTAAACCTTTAGTTAGAAGTACAAGTTTTTGGGCACGGGATATAGAGTGTATATATGAAAAGATTGCTATACTCACTTTAACGCACCTAATATCTCTCTAATTACCTCATTAACAGCCTTATCCACGTTCTTTTCAGCTAATTTCCTTATCTCTACTATTTGCCTTTCTCTTTCTGCAACATATTCTTTCCTTATATTGTCTATTTGGCTTTTCTTCTCATTATCTATGGACTTCTGAATCTCCTCTAAGGTTTTCTCGGCTGTTAATCTTAACTCAGAAATGTAAGAGTCAGAAAGCGTAATTAACCTTTTAGAGTCATCTGCTAACGTTCTTTTAAGCCTCTTAATTTCCTCTTCAAACTCCAATATTGCCTTTGCGTATGCGTTAAATTTGGCTTCGCTCATCAATTATAATGTTAAAAAGTTACTTATAATGGTTTTCTTCCCCTTACGATATAACCAGTGTGTGTAACCCCAATATTTTTTGGTCTTACTGCATTCTCCTTCACCTGGTATTCTCTCAGTAATAATTCCTCAACATGTATGTCAACAAATCCTAACTCTTTCATGGTAAAGTATGTCTTCTCTATTTGATTTACCGTTGGGACGAAAACTACTACGGGAGAGGAAGGAGATAGTGATGAGGAAACTTTGGGTATCGCGTTCCAAGGGTCTGGCATATCTAAAAATATTGCATCAACGTCTTTCTCGTCAATACCTTCTCTAATATCCTTTATTTTAAATATTATCCTATCTTCAACTCCTACTACTCTTGCGTTAAATTTAGCTATTTCTTGCATATCTTCCCTGACATCATAAGTATATATTTTCGCACTACTCGGCAAAGAGAGAGCCAACGATATGGTTAAAAACCCTGATCCAGTACCGGCTTCAATTACCTTATTCACTTCGCCTATTCTAGCTGAAATTAATACATATCCGATATCTTTAGGATAAAGTACTTGTGATGGTCTTTTTAATCCCTTAACATACAGATCATGAATTGTAGGCTTTAGTATATAAGCCTTAAGACCGCTAGATAGAGTGGCAACACTACCATACTCCAAGCCTATAATATGATCGTGTAGTAAATATCCTTTGTCTGTGTCCAATCTCTTACCCTTCTGTAATTTCACTATGAATGCCCTCTTGTTATCTATCCAAACAACTACGGGATCTCCTTCTTTTAATGGCATCATATACCTACAAGATAATTAGCTATTATAATCATCTCTTTTCGAATAGAAAAAAGATCTTACAGGAAGCAAAAATCAGCTTTGGTGTCTTATTTCACCACTCAAAAATACCAGCCTTCATCATTCTTCTGTAGTTACCCATAATTCCTTCCGTATAAAATCACCTATGGCTGCTCTTATTACTTCACTTCTTGAACTATATCTTCCTGTATTAACTAATTCGTCTATTGCTTCTAAAAATTGTTCTGGCAATTTAACTGTTATTATTTTCATAGTGTTTCAGATGTCATAGTTAACCTTATAACCCTTATAAATGTTAAGCCATACTAAAATGACCACAAGTGATTAAAATATACTGTAGCAATATCTACGAAATATTTGTGATTAGAGAATAAACCAGTTAGCATATTATTATTTTTGACGATTAGCAATACTGCATCAGAAGTAATTATACCACTACCGAATAAAGAATGACTTCTCTTAACTTGTAATGATGGTAGGTTGGGGAAATTTACGTTATCATCAATTAGCACTCTAGTCTCAGCCTTAAACGCATTAGCTTTTATTAGATCTAAAATATCATCTCTCACCAATTCTTGATAAGATAGTGCAATAAGATATACCTTACTAAAATCCTTCAATAACCTAATTACATTGTCAATAACTGAATCCTTTGGAATCACCATTATGCTGTAAAGGGTAGTTGAGGCAAACAAATTAGAGATTGGATCTATGAAGTTCTTCTCAAATTCATTAATTTTTTCTTGAAATGTACTTTTTATTTTACTCCACACCTCTTTTAATGGGATAGCTTCATATATTGCTGGTCTCTTATCTATCTTTAGAACCCATCCTCTCCCTTCTAACTTAGACAATATACTGTAAACTTTAGTGTAAGGCATGTTGAGCTTGTCAGAGATTTCCCTAGCCGTAGCCCTACCATATATTAAGAGATATGAATAGATCTTGAGCTCAGACTTAGATATGCCAAAGACTGAGGCAAACTTAGATATTCTACTAATCGTCTCTTCCAACAACTCAAATGACATTTATAATTTATTAGGTAGAAACAGAGTTTTAAAAATAGTGATAAGAAATGGGTGGAGCTTCAAAGAAACCTATTTCCAATTTAGAAAAGAAGCTGAAGAAGGAAGCTGAAAAACAACAGAAGGCAGAGGAAAAGAAGAAAGGTCCTTCAAAGACTGGAAAAGAAGTGATAAGTAGAGCCGTAACAATAGATGATGAAACTAAGAGAAAAGTAATTGATGAGATAAAGAAAGAAAGTATGGTTACACCTTACACACTAGCCTCTAAATTAGGTGTGAGTATAAGTGTTGCAAGAAAAACGTTAAAAGAGCTCGAAACTCAAAACGTAGTGAAACTATATTCTAAAAATAGACGCCTAAGCTTATACATAGCAGCGTGAAGCTATTCCTCTTCTTCTGTAGCAGAAGTAGATCTTCTTTTTACATCTCCTCTGATCTTTTTCACACCCTTACATAGATTGTTGATGACTGGCTCTAAGTAAGTTATTGAAAGTTGCTTTGATGTGGGAATTAGCACTGAGCTTTCTACTAAAACCACTGTATCATCTTCTTCTGCCTCCTTTACTATAAGATTATTTGGAGAAGTAACAAATGTAGGAGAATACCCTATTATTTCACCCTCTTCATTTTCAATACTTTCTCCAACTATTAAGTAGGGTATATCATTTTCTATTGCTCTCGCAATTGCTAAATGTTTCACTATTTGTTGCTTCTTAGTATCAAGAGCCTTCATAGTACCTATCACTATTTCTGCTCCACCTAGTGCTAGAAGTCTGCTGATTTCTGGAGATAAAACGTCGTCTTCAGCAATTATTCCATATTTCTTATCTAAGACCACATTTACTGGTTCTTTTCCAGAAGATATACCTAGCCTTATATCTTTCTCAGATAAAACGGACTTCCTATATTTGCCTATAATTTCACCTTGCGGGGAGATTATAAGGGAAGTGAGAAATATTTTAGGACCAGCTTGCTCCAGTATTGGTCCAACAATTAGATGAACTTCTCCGTCCATTGCTAAATTTATTAGCATATCTGTATTATTGCCAGGTATTTTCTCAGCTAGGTTTTTTATATAACTCCTTAATTTTTTATCATTATCATAGATTTCAAAGATATTACCTGAAGGAAATAGAGATGGTAATATAACTAACTTTGCTCCTTTTTCCTTAGCCTGCTTTATTAGTTTTTTTGCCTTCTCCAAATTATGTTTTCTTGATAATTCTTTAAGCCTTAGATGAATTAATGCAATAAGCAAAACATTCACCAATTACTTAATTGTTTGTATTTCATCATATAATTCTTTTAAGACTTCTATATAATCAACTTTGCCATCCTCTATTTTACTCATTTTCTCTAACAAATTACTAGTCCTGTCCTCAGAGACAATAAGTGAATACTTAGAGTTAAGATAATTATAGACCTCTTTACCTATATCTGTTGGAACTAATTTCTTTAACGTCTTTGATTCTACCACGTATCTTCTCTTCTTTAAAGTAGATATTATAGTTGCATAAGTGCTAGGTCTTCCTATTTGCTTTCTTTTCATCTCACTTACTAATTCACCTTCAGTATATAATTGTATCGTGCTTCTAGTGATTACGTTAATAACTTCCGCAGAATATTCATTTCCTTCAGCACTCTTATCGATAGGTGAATATAGCTTAAATGGAATGTACAAGGCGGATTCTAGGACATGCGTGAATTCTTCGCCCTCCTTTATTTTATAACCTATAACTAATTCAATTTTATCGTTCTCTAGCTTCAAGTCTATCTTCTCTTCATTAAGTGAATATGCCCTTATATTAATTATCTGTTTATTAAGAACTAAGGAGGGTAATTGGCTAGAAACGAATCTCCTAAATATTAAGTCATAGACCCTGAAGTGATTTAGGGTAAGTCTCTTAGGTATATCTATATCTCCCTCTTCAATAGATGCCCTTAATAATTTCTCGTCAAGCGGACGAGTAGGTCTAATTGCCTCATGAGCACCACCTTCCCCCCAAGTTCTCGGCTTAAACACTTTATTAATGTCTACTTGTTTAGATTTCAAATAGCTTTCGGCAACACTTATCCCGATATTAGAGATTCTTGTACTATCAGTCCTGTGATAAGTTATCAAACCTAGCTCAAATAGATCTTGAGCTATTTTCATAGTTTCAGAGGCAGATATTCTTAGGATAGAGGAAGAATCTGATAAAAGTGTATCAGTAGTATATGGAGGAAGAGGACCAAACTCCTCACTATTCTCACTGACTTTCTCAATCCTCACTGTTACTCTATCACCTTTCTTCAAGTTAGCTTGTTTGGGAATTGTTAGATAATATTGAGTTAAAGAACCCGTAGTTTCAGACAAAATACTAAGTTTAGCTATTAAGAACTTCTTCTTATTTTTTGGATTTATATAATCCTCATATCTTTGAACTACCCAGCCTAATACCGGAGTCTGAACTCTCCCTGCACTCAAGTTCTGATTCCTATTACAATTTAACGTTTCAATTCTCTCTATCCTTTTCTGTAATTTTTCTTTAGACTTCTCATTTTTACTTGAACTAACCTTCTCCTCCAATTTAGGCAATTGTTTCTTAATATTTTCACAATAATTACTCCAAAATTCAGTTTGAACCTTCTCTGAGAGCTTAAATCCCAACCATCGATCCTCTATCCTTCTTACTATCTGAGCTTTAATGAGTTTTAAATCGAATTCTCTAGGATTATTTATCGCATTTGTAATAGCCCTTCTGGTTACCTCATGAAATTCAGCCCTCCTTATATTATTATTATAAGGTCTTATAGCCAAGTAAATATCCCATGCAATTTTCTCTCCTTCAGTATCTGGATCAGTACCTATCAGAACTTCATCAGCTTCTAAAGCTAATTCCCTTAAAATTCTCACAGTATCTGTTTTATCAGAAACTATTGGTGAACTACATATAGGACATTTATCCGTTTGAATGTCTTGCACTATCTGATGTCCATTAGTGCATCGCTTTATCGTAGAATACAATGGAATGAACTTATGGTCCTTTACTGTTACACCATATATTTTCGATTCTCCCTCTTTTGAAATGTTATACTCACTATCAGTTACTAAGTCATAAACGTGCCCACCACTAGCAGTTACAATTAATAGTCTGTCCCCTAACACGGTTTCATATACTTTAATCCTTCCGTAAGTCCTAGAGGAAGGCTTAGAGAAGAAATTTGCTATAGTTCTAGCCTTGTTTGGTGACTCGACAATAAGTAATGTAGTCTTTACTTTCAATGATGAAGGAGAAATCGTACCTTCAGTCTTGATCTTTCTCAGATTTTCCCTCTCTTCGCTTATTTTAGTTATAATATCGTCTAAGGAAATATTACCAATCTTATTCTCATCTAATTCAAATGGGAGCCAATTAATCTCATCTAAAATTAAACTTAACTTTTTATTAAGTATGTCAAACAATTTTTCATTGTCAATTAATAATACTGAGAGCCCGGTAGTAAGAGCTGATCCATATAATCTAGAAGTTCTCCCACTGGCTTGTATATAAGTCAGATAGTCAGGCATTAATATGTAGTCTCCGCTTAAAACTATATCGCCTATTTCAGTGATTCTATCTAATATTTGTTTATCCTTTAAAGACTGATTTAATATTTCATAGCCCTTTTTAATCAATGGATCATCAATTTTATCTTCTTTTATATCTTTAGCTAACATAGCTAAAGCAGCAGGTGATATATTCCTTAATCTTCTACGAATATGACCTAAAATCTTTCTTAATTCCTCATCGTTCTTAATCAATGAAATTATACTTAATAATCTAGTTAAAACTAACGGATGTACCGTTTCCCCGATCTTGAACTTAAACTTAGGTATTCCAACGAACACTGCATACTTGATTCTCCAAGGCAAATCTATGCCCCTAACTAATACCCCGTAATGGGTAGCAACTCCTACTAAAACGTCTATAGATTCTCTTTCAAAGTCTTCCAACTTGCTAATAGATGATGATAGTATAGAAACTGCATTTATTCCGTGGCTGCTTAGAATAGAAGCTAACTTATCCGCGTATGAAGCACCTTTTTCTATTGGAACATAAACTAAGGTACCATCTCTCAATCTTTTTATTAGTTTTATTAATATTTCAATTATACATTCTTCATTTAATTGGTTATCACAAGTCTTGTTTAAGTTGATATAACTATCAACGATATTCCTTAAGTAAATAATTGAGCCTCCCGGTCTAAAACCCATTAAAGCTGATAAGGTAGGGTTGCCTCTACTTATAGTAGCAGATGAGAAAATTACTGTCCTATTACCTAATTTTGAGGCTCTAATTTCTTGTATTTTACCGAATTTCTGTTCATCTTCTATATTTTCCCTAAGTAAACTTTTTACTCTCTGTATATCATCCTCACTGAAACCTATAAGCCTTAAGATTGAATTAGCGCTCTTACTAGATTTCAGTGCAGCATCCACATCATCAACAAATATGAAGTTAAAATCAACGTTAAGTAAATCCTCTAAATTCTTAATTAGATATCTACTTGTAGTTAAGAATATATCAAAATTACCCTTAACTAATTCTTTTAATATGTTTTCATTTTTATTGTCGGAAGATTGCTTATTATACAATATTTGCAAAGGCTGTGAGACAGCATCTGAAAATTTAGATAGTTTATCCTTAGCTTGAAGAACCAATGTTCTAGTTGGAAAGATCATTATTGACTTTTTGCCGTTCATAGCATTATATATCGACATTAATAGACCAAACGTAGTTTTACCTAATCCAGGAGGAGCTACTATTGCAAAGCTTTCCCCTCTAAGAAACCTTATCACCCATGACCTTTGTGGACCTAAAGGCTTGGAGTTTAATGCAATTTGAAATATTTTCTCTATATTATTGTATTCGTTAAATATGTTGCGTAATACTTTTAATTTTATCAGTCTATTATTTTTGTACAATACTTCTATAAGATTACGTATATCTTCAAATTTCAAATCATCCTCTAAACACGATTCGCATACTGAACCCTTATATAATCTATCTGCCGTTATATCGTTTCCACAGTTTGGGCAAGATTTAGTGTAAACTGAGTAAGGAATCTCCTCCAACTTCTCAATCTCGTATTGTTTTAATGAGTAAGATTTATTTTAAACGTTTCGGAGTACACTACTAAGATGTCCCAACAGTTAAAACTTAAAGTAACAGAAGCTAGGCAAAGAGACGTGGGTAGGAAAGTTGCCAGAGTTAGTGAATATACAATGAAAAAATTAAACATTGAAAATGGAGATTACATTGAGATCGTTGGACCAAATGGAAGTGCTTTAGCTCAAGCTTTGATTGGAGATGGAATATACGAAAATGAAATTAGAATTGACGGTTACATCAGGAAATCTGTAGGTGTTGGAATAGGAGATGAAGTAGTAGTTAGAAAAGCACAAGTTCAAGATGGGACTAAAGTAGTTTTAGCCCCTACTCAACCCATATCCTTTAGCCAAAGTTTTGTCGAATACGTTAAAGACCTATTAATGGATAAACCTTTAACTAGGGGAGAAACTATCTCAGTACCAACTTATATAGGATCAATAGATTTCGTGGTAGTATCTACGCAGCCATCTAATTCTATAAGGGTTACTGGAAGAACTTCATTAGAGATAAAAGAGGAGCCAGCGAAAGAAGTCGCTGCATTTCCAAAAGTGACATGGGAAGACATTGGAGACCTAGAGGATGTAAAAGAGAAAATCAGAGAAATTGTCGAATTACCTATGAGACACCCTGAAATTTTCCAGCATTTAGGTATAGAACCACCTAAAGGCATACTACTTTATGGACCACCTGGCGTAGGAAAAACATTACTTGCAAGAGCCTTAGCTAATGAGATAGGAGCGTACTTTACTTCAATAAATGGACCTGAAATAATGAGTAAATTTTATGGTGAAAGCGAACAAAGACTAAGAGAAATATTTGAAGAAGCTGAAAAGAATTCCCCAGCAATAATATTCATCGATGAGATAGATGCCATAGCACCTAAGAGAGAAGAAGTAACA
>NZ_QIMI01000294.1:0-897 GCF_007050195.1 Sulfolobus sp. B1
AATGAACTTTGAAAAATACTTGGAAAAAATTGGAATACCAAAAATATTTTTAAGAAGTATAATGGAGAGAAAAGGATCATTAGATGAAGAGAGATACGAAACTGCTTTATATCTTCTGTTATCGTTAATTGCAAGAGGGAAATGAAATGGAGATCAGTGGAGAGTTCGTGGTAAACAAGGTAAAGGCAAAAATATCGGAATTTTTAACAGAGCCAAAAATGTTTACAGAATGTCTACCGGGCTTACAAGGTTACGAAATTAAGAGAGATGGCGAGATAGGTGCAACTTTCAAGATAGATGTCAGTGACTTTAACATTCCGCATATGTCCACAATTACAGCCAATATAAATGCAAAAATAATTAAAGATAGTGAGAAAATTGAAATAGTCGGTAACGGAAGATCGGCTGGAGTGAGCATTAAAATTAACATTTCGCTAAACCTTTATGAGACCCAAAATTCTACAAAAGTAATTTGGAGTGCTAAAATGGATTTGGGACTCCTAGCTAAACTATTAGGAGAAAATAGTATAAGAAGGTTAGCTGAGTCCAACGTTAATTACATTATTAACTGTATACATTCTAGGCTTTCTTAGCCTTTTCTTTCTCTTGTAAAACTCTCCATAATATTTTTCCAGATCCACTCTTGGGAAGAGATTCAACAAATTCTATAATTCTAGGATACTCATATGCGTTCATATGCTGTTTGCACCATTCTCTAATATCCTCTTGAGTTATTTTACCTTTGTAATCCGGCTTTAATACGATATATGCCTTAACCTCTTCTCCTAATCTAGGATCAGGAGTAGAGACCACGCAAGCTTCTAACACTGCTGGATGTTGATATAACTTATTTTCAACCTTAGTGGGCCATACTTTATATCCTCCTCTGTTTATCAT
>NZ_QIMI01000295.1:0-895 GCF_007050195.1 Sulfolobus sp. B1
AGTCAAGCCTAGGGTCAACGATTATTAATTCCCCTGCTTGAGTGCATCCAATGACGTAAGTTAAGCATCCTCCACTTTTTGAGATCAGCTGTCTAAATAACATATGTTAATGTAATCAACATGATAAAAAAAGGGTTATTCACTATTTCCAGTTAATGGTTTACGTTTAAGACCTTTAAATTAAACTTTTCAACAAGCTCCTTGGGTGAAATACGTAGTAATGTCTTTTCATCTCCTCCACCACAATAGACGTAATCGCTATCGCTAGCTAAATCCAAATCTACGATAGTTTCTACTCCTTCTATAATTGGAGGAACTCCACCAACTTGATAACCTGTTAATTCCCTTACCTCCTTAGCCTTCGCTATCCTAACCTCGCTAACTCTCAAAAATTCTTTTACCTTTTCTAGATTTACCCTTTTATTGCCCCTTAAGAATATTGCTAATGGCTTATTGTCTGCAATGACAATCACAGTCTTAGCTATTTTACCTTCATCAATTCCTAAAGAGTTGGAAGCGTCTTTAACAGTCTTAGCGTCTTTGACTTTGACGAACTGATAATTAATTCCTCTACTTTTTAATATTTCCTCCAGCGAGGTCACAATTTCTTAACCTCCTTCCCACCTTAAAACGTGAGGTTTGCCGTTCTTTTATCCTTGTTAAATATTAACTTAAAGTGTTCCATTGAATGGATCATACAACCTAAACACGACTCTACAGTAACGTAAGATTCGTCGGTAAAAACAGCAGTTATCTCGTCATTAAAAATTATGAACTTTGAATTGACTTCATCATTGTATTTAATCTTTCCTTTCAAGCCCTTAACCTTCTCCATATCTTCACTTCTTACCACTAAGTATAGTTCGCCGTTAAAGTTTCTCAATAGCTTTACCAT
>NZ_QIMI01000296.1:0-893 GCF_007050195.1 Sulfolobus sp. B1
TCCTACAATTATTTAAACTTCCAAATGGACAAATAGGAGCTACAGAGTACTTCGGACCTATGTCACCAGTCTTTCCCTTATATAACGAGGTTATGCAACTTGATAATTTACATCCTTACGTATATAACTTTTCATTAGCCTTACATTACTTAAACGAGGCTGGATATGAAGGGCATTTTTACGTAATATTACCTAATGGGACTGTAGTAGGAGATTCTAAGGGAAGTCAATTACCAACCTTGGAGATTTACTCTATAACTCCAGTAACTGAGCTGGAACAAGAGGAATTGGATATTGTTCAGCAAAACTTAGGCCAACTAGGCATATCAGTTGCCTTTAAGTATGTGTTACCAGCGGTAATAGACAACTGGCTCTCTCCTAATGATACGCCAGCTATGGCTGACTTAGGTTGGTTCCCCGATTGGCCAGATCCAGTATTCCAAGAGCTTATAGCACAAACTGACGTTGAATTTGGAGGGATTAGTGGTAATTTTGCTTGGGTTAATAACTCAGCCTTACAACAAATATATAGTAACTTGCCTTTCATAACTAATACTACACTTCAAACTAATGAAGTAGCACAAGCTTATAAGATACTTTACAACGAAGCCCCTTACATCTGGTTACCTAACTATATAGTATACTTCTTCGTCCAACCATATGTTAAGGGATTTGTATGGAATCAATTCGATGGCTATTTCTATAACATGATGTACTATCAACCCTATACGATTAATCTGGCATCTAGTAATACCGTAAGCTCTTCAAGTAATATAATAGCGACTACTACTTCCTCTAACTCCTTAACTACAGAGACATTGAAGAATTCATCCAACTATACGTTATATTATATTGCTTTAGTCATAATATTTATCGTAATAATAATTGTAGGT
>NZ_QIMI01000297.1:0-891 GCF_007050195.1 Sulfolobus sp. B1
CCATGTTAGCTATAGATAAGGCTGTAAAAGAGGGAGAAAAAGTTCTCATTGAAGCCGGCAAGATTTGCTATAGTCCAGTAAGCAGACGGCGATATTAAACTGGCATTCAAGGAAAGTAAGTGTAAGATCTCATCCTCAATAGGCTTACCTGAAGAGTTATAAATAAAGATGTAATAAGGGTTACTAGATGTTAAGGAACTTTCATTAATCGAAACTGGAAAATCTTTAGCATAAACTAAAGGATCAAATTTGTAAATAGGACCTGACGAGAGAGAAATATAAACTGGAAGAGGAAAGTCAGTAAAAGGTGAATAAATAAGGAAATATATCATGAGAATGTCAATAAGAATTATTGTAATGCCGAATAGAACGCCGTTTCTGATCATCGTCCCCAACTTATAACTATCATTAAAAATAGTTCTCTCTTCAACAAAAGTATTTATAATCACATAAGGCATAAATTAAGTCATGCTTGTCTAGGACGTTGAGAAATTAGGTATCAGTAACAGACTCTAAGCTTTATACATAAAAAACGTCGATATAAAACTATACTTCACTTTCTGACTTCCTCTCGCCATAAATGGCGAGGCTATCATCACTTTGCAACACATAGATAGTCTGAAAAAGGCAATTTAGGTAGAATTTAAAAACTAAAGGTTTAATAAAAACAATGTAGATATATCCAAATACTTTATTTTATGAATGCTTTAACTAATAATCTTTGCTATTAACATGATAGTGATTTGGAATAAGCTTAATAATATTATAAGTGTATTACTCTTCTCAGTTATGCAATCAGCTAAACAAGTGAGAAGATACCTACCTAAAACTACGATTATCGATTTACCTCTAATTCTAGGACTATCATTAATATCAATCTTAATTAGAGTA
>NZ_QIMI01000298.1:0-875 GCF_007050195.1 Sulfolobus sp. B1
TCTAGTTTACGTTATGCACCTCCTTAAGTATTTTTAACCCTCTGTTAGCTAAGTCTCGTGTAGCTATTGCACCAACATTAGGCTTCAACCAGGGTACAAACTCACCATCTCGCCACTCTCTAAGCTTCTTCATTAGGGGTCGTAAATGGCTATTGAGAACGCCATAGTCCCGTTGGTCCGTATTAGGCTATTTGGTCTATTGTTATTACCTCTCGAAGCCCCCTATGAAGTCCTCTAGTCAATGAGAAAATTGCTCAAGCTCACGTGAGAGCTCTTCAAATTTGGAGACAGATAAACTTGTCTTAAAAAACTTAAACGTATTTCTCCTCTAAATACTGTATAAGCCTAGCAGGATTATATGCCTCGTTAAACGCTTTAAGCTGAAGTTCCTTAGGCGGGTAAATTGCACCGTATTTGTGTATTTTATTCCTTAACCACTCCTTAATACCGTCTATGTCATTTACGTTAAACCCAATTTCCCTTTTTAAATGATAGTAAGTCATTCCAGCTATAATGTTTCCTAGAGTGTAAGTTGGAAAGTATCCAAACGATCCTTGACTCCAGTGAACGTCTTGTAAAACTCCTTCTCCTACATTTCTAGGTCTTATTCCCAAATATTTTTCCATTAGATCATCAAATAGTGAAGGAAAGTCGCTTGCGTTAATACTCCCTTCAATAGCCTTCTTCTCTATCTCATACCTTATAGCTATGTGGAAATTATATGTAACTTCGTCAGCGTCAACTCTTATTGGTTGCCTTTTCACATTATTGAAATAATAATACACATCCTCGACTGGGTCCTTTACGTTTAAGTATGGGTAGATTAACCTGGTAAACTCTAAACTCCTTCCTATTACATTTTCCCAAAATCTAGA
>NZ_QIMI01000299.1:0-871 GCF_007050195.1 Sulfolobus sp. B1
TCTCGTCCAAGGAATGAAACCTAGGCTTAAAAGGACAATTTGGGAAATCAAACCTGTTCATCTTCTTGCCATAATAAATAACTCGCCCTCACCCCAAAAACACTTTTCCACAATAAAGAAAATTCAATTTATATAAAAAACAGATCGTTGCACACGCATGAATTATATGTGAAAAACTTGTTTAATGATCTCAACTTAAATGAGTTCAATATTGTTTCATATCGAACAAAGAAGTCTTCGATGATATGTTTTAGCTTGTAAGTAATTTTAAGGAGGTGGTCACTTCCTTTTATACTCGAAAACATCGTTCCAACTAAAAAAATAATATGTGTTTTCAAGTATAAAGAGTGAGGTGTCGTTAATGTGAGAATAACGCTATTATTTTGAATTAACCGAATCTAATATTTAAAAGCGATTACTATGATATCTCTTTTTTAAATCAACTCATATATGTAGTATTGTTGTAAATGCAGAAAAAAGTGTGTATGGACAACAATTTGGTTGTTTTGATATGAATTGAATTTTCTTTAAAAGTATTTTGTGTGAGGCAACTCATCTATTGAGGCGAGAAGATGAATGGGCTTAATTTCCTAGTACTTAACTCAACGAGAAACACAATAGCAAGATGGCTTATTCTTCTGCAATATACTCTAAATCCATTGAATAAATAAAATTTTACAGTTAGATGAAGTCCACACACAGAAAGGTAACGCAAAAGGAGATGTTAACTAGGCCACTTATAACCCAACCGACTCTAAGTGACTCGATAAATAATTTGATTAAAAAGGGATATTTATCGCCTACGCAGATTAGAAGGTGTGTGGACAACAATTTGGTTGTTTTGATATAAATTGAATTTTCTTTATTGTGG
>NZ_QIMI01000300.1:0-858 GCF_007050195.1 Sulfolobus sp. B1
CTTAGCGGCAAATGGGTGAGTAACACGTATTTAACCTACCTCAAAGACTGGGATAACAACAGGAAACTGTTGCTAATACCGGATATGTATTTAGATCGCATGATTTAGATATCAAAGGAGCGTTTGCTTCACTTTGAAATGGGAGTGCGTTACATTAGCTAGTTGGTAGGGTAATGGCCTACCAAGGCGATGATGTATAGCTGAGTTGAGAGACTGAACAGCCACACTGGGACTGAGATACGGCCCAGACTCCTACGGGAGGCAGCAGTAGGGAATTTTCCACAATGGACGAAAGTCTGATGGAGTGACACAGCGTGCAGGATGAAGGTCTTCGGATTGTAAACTGCTGTTATAAGGGAAGAAAAGCTTAGGGAGGAAATGCCCTAAGTATGACGGTACCTTGTCAGAAAGCACCGGCTAACTATGTGCCAGCAGCTGCGGTAATACATAGGGTGCAAGCGTTATCCGAAATTATTGGGTGTAAAGAGTTCGTAGGTTGTTTGTTAAGTCAGAAGTTAAATCCCGGGGCTCAACCCTGGCCCGCTTTTGATACTAGCAAACTAGAGTTATAAAGAGGTTAGTGGAATTCCTAGTGAAGCGGTGAAATGTGTAGATATTAGGAAGAACACCAATGGCGAAGGCAGCTAACTGGTTATGTACTGACACTGAGGAACGAAAGCGTGGGGAGCAAACAGGATTAGATACCCTGGTAGTCCACGCCGTAAACGATGATCATTAGCTGGTGGAATTTTTCACTAGCGCAGCTAACGCATTAAATGATCCACCTGAGTAGTATGCTCGCAAGAGTGAAACTTAAAGGAATTGACGGGGACCCGCACAAGCGGTGGAGCATGTGGC